>JAUWHT010000246.1 GCA_030605745.1 Pirellulales bacterium
CCCTAACCCTCTCCCGGAGGGGGAGGGGACTCGCATCGGTAATTTCAAAACACGTTCTAAGAAACACGGTCCCAAAAAGCGACACTAATACTACAACAACGCTAAGTTCGTTTAGCCGCCGGGCTTGCCCGGCGCGTTCTACCTGTTGGGGTGGCAGTTCAACTGCCACCCCAGCGCCTCGAACGCAAACGCGCCGGTCAAGCCCGGCGGCTAAACCGACTATGGCAATTGGCGCCATGCCCACCAGTAGTCAAAAGCGTACCCGGTCCGAACGTGTGGCCCGGTTGGAATTGCCTCCCGGGCAGTGGGAGCGTGCTTGGACCGGGCTGCGCCGACGCGACCTGTTGGGGCGGATCGGACTGGCTCTGTTGGCAGCACTGCTGATGGGTGGAATGATCCGGGCGTGGGACCCGCCGTTTGAGTACCGGACCGGCTATACTCCGGACCGCGACGTGGTGGCCCGGGTTGCCACCACGGCGGAAGTCCAAGAGAGTTACCGGCCTGGGCAGTTGCTGGCCGCGGCGGGCCAGCCGCTTAGTGCAAAACAAATCCGCCTGCTGCGAGCGGAATATCAACAGGCAATGACCCAACGCCCGATCGGCCGGCGGGTCACACGCGCAGCGGCCATAGTGGCCTTGATCTTTGCCATGTTCAGCCTCTGTGGCATCTACATGCGCTATCGCCAGCGCGGACCACTGGCCAGTTGGACCCGCTTGAGCGTAATGTTGGCCCTGGCGATAATCACCGTGGCACTATCCCGCTGGGTCGCGGTCGACGCATGGCGAGCGGAAATCATCCCATTGATGCTCTTCGGCATGACTATGGCCATCGCCTATCGCCAGGAATTGGCGCTGTTGCTCTCCGGGGTCTTGGCACTGATTCTCGTGCTGGCCATCGGACAGGGCCTGTACGAATTCCTGCTGTTGATGGGTGTAACCGCCACGGCCGACTTGAACGTGGGACACATTCGCAGCCGCAGCAAACTGATCTACATCGGTCTTTTCGCCGGGGGCGTCGCACTGCTGCTGCAGGTCATCTTGGGGCTGGTCGACAACCAACCGCTGGACTGGAAATTGATGACCGATGCGGCGCGCAGCGGGCTATGGGCACTGGTGGCCGGCTTCCTGATGACCGGCTTGCTGCCGTTCATCGAGCGTCTGTTCGGCGTACTGACTGATCTGAGCCTGCTGGAACTTGGTGACGTGTCGCATCCGCTGTTGCAGCAACTCATCCACCGGGCGCCCAGCACCTACAACCACTCGGTTACCGTCGGCTCGATCGCCGAAGCCGCCGCCGAAAGCATCGGCGCCCGGGGGCTGTTGGTTCGCGTGGGGGCATACTTCCACGACATCGGCAAGATGCTCGATCCGAAATTCTTCGTCGAGAACCAGGGCTCCGATGCCAACCGCCACGAAACGCTCGTGCCGGCCATGAGCAGCCTGGTCATCGTTGCACACATCAAGGACGGCGCCCGACTGGCTCGAAAGGAGCACCTACCCCAGCCGATCATCGATCTGATTCAACAACATCACGGCACTACCAGGGTGGGATTCTTCTACGAACGGGCAAGCGAACAGAAGCAGTCTGACCCCAACGGGGGCAACGTCGATGAAAGTACCTATTGTTATCCTGGACCTAAACCACAAACCAAGGAAGCCGCCGTGTTGATGCTGGCCGACGCCGTGGAAAGCGCCAGCCGCACGCTGGTCGATCCTACGCCCGCTCGCATCGAACGCCTGGTACGTGAGATCGCTGAACACCGCCTGCAGGGCGGCCAGTTCGACGAAAGCGGCCTCACACTAAGGGAACTCCGCACCATCGAACAAAACATGGTCAAGTCGCTGGCCGCCATCTACCACGGACGACTCAAGTACCCCGGTCAGAGAACAACGTGATACAATGATGAATGATGAATGCTAAATGCTGAAGATCGAGGTGACCAACGAACAGACGAACGTGCCGCTGGACGAACAGCGGCTCGAAGATGCCGTGCGAATGATCCTTCAGGACGGGTCCGTGGCCAATGCCCGGATCAGCGTGGCAGTGGTGGATGACCCGGCGATTTGCAAGTTGCACAGGAGGTATCTCGAAAAGGACGGGCCGACCGACGTGTTGAGTTTCGTCTACCAGCGCAGCGGGGAGTTTCTGGAGGGGGAGGTGATCGTCAGTGCCGAGACGGCCGACGCCACCGCCCCGCGGTTCGACTGGCCGGCCCAGGATGAGTTGCTGCTGTACGTGATCCACGGTACGCTTCACTTGGTGGGCTACGATGACACGACGGTGGAAGCAGAGGCCGAAATGCGCCAGCGGGAACAAGCGTACCTGGCCCGCTTCGGGTTGCAAGGACGCTACTGACCACAACACTAGGTTCACCACGGAGATCACGGAGAAAAGATGAAGGATGAATAACCATCTTCTGTCTTCTGATCTTCTCCGTGATCTCCGTGCCTCCGTGGTGAAAAGGAAAAAGGCCCCGTGAGTCTCGATCCGGTATTCTGGCTGGCAGTGGCCGGGCTGGTGGTAACGTGCCTGGCGGCGATCGGAGCCAAGTCGCTTGCTGAGTTCTCGCCCCATGAACTGAAAGAGATTTGCCGCCGGCGGAAGACTCCCGACCGGCTTGGCCATATCCTTCGGCGACGCGACCAGGTGGCCCTGGCCGCCGAAACCTTGCAGGTGGTGGCCACCGCGACATTCATCGGCAGCGGAATGTTCTGGATCTGGGCCAGATCGCACGCCGACACGCGGCCTGGGGCCGTGCTGCTGGCTTCTAGTGTGGCGGTCGGGGCCCTGGCGCTTCTGGCCGCCGAAATCTGGATCCCCTGGGCCGTCGTGCGGCTCTGGGCGGAACCGTTCCTGTACCACACCTGGCGCGCATGGCGGGCCGTCAGCTTCGTGCTGGCACCGTTGGTCCTGGCCGCCCGATTCGTCGACGCCATGCTGCACCGCCTGGCTGGACGTGCTCCCGAGGTCCCCAACGAAGAATCGTTCGAGGACGACATCCGCACCATCGTCACAGAAGGACACCGCGAGGGCCTGTTGGAGGAAGACGCCCGGGAAATGATCGAAGGGGTGATCGAACTGAGCGACCTCGATGTTTCCGAGATCATGACCCCGCGCACCGACATGGTCTCCATGCCCACAACCCTTTCCTGGCAGGAGGCCCTGGAGTTTGTCATCAAGGACGGCCACACGCGAATCCCGGTGTGCAACAAGAACCGCGACGACATTGTGGGCATCCTCTACACCAAGGACCTGCTGCCCGAGCTGGCCAAGGGACCCGATCAGCCTGTGAAGCCCTGGACCTCGCTGTTGCGAGAACCGTATTTCGTGCCGGAAACCAAGCCGATCGACCTGCTGCTCCAGGAGTTCCAACGCACCCGAAACCACATGGCCGTGGTGCTCGATGAATACGGCGGCGTGTCCGGACTGGTAACCATGGAAGATGTGCTCGAAGAAATCGTCGGTGAAATAGTGGACGAATACGACGAGGACATCGTGGAGGGTATTCGTCAACTCGACGACGGGCTGTGCGAAGCGCTGGGCAAGGTACACGTCGACGAGATCAATGAACGACTGGGACTAAAACTGCCCGATGAGGGCGACTTCGATACCATCGGCGGCTTCGTGTTCAGCGCGCTAGGCCACATCCCGGCGGTGGGCGAAGAAGTCGTCTCGGACAACGTGCAAATCACCGTGCTGGAAGCCACCCCGCGACGCATTCAACGTGTACGGATCGAAGTCCTCGACCGGCCTGGACAAGAAAGGGCATGAACGAAAAAGCCACCGCCATTGTGCTCCGCACTGTCGAGTTCAGCGAAACGAGCCTGGTGGTCACACTATTCACGCGGGAATTCGGCAAGATAGGCGCTTTAGCGAAGGGGGGAAGACGGCTTAAAGGCCCTTTCGAGTCTGCTCTTGACCTGCTGGCCCTCTGTCGAATAGTCTTCCTCCGCAAATCGTCCGATGCCCTGGATTTGCTGACCGAAGCGAAGCTCCTGCGACGGTTTCGCCCGCCTGGCCGCGAGCTGCTGAGTCTCTACGCCGGCTACTACGTCGCCGAGTTGTTGGGCGAACTGACTGACGATGACGACCCACATCCGAAACTATTTGACCTGGCCAACGAGACCCTCGGAGCCCTGGCCGCCGGAGAGCCGGTCCCTCGGCGGGTACTGCGGTTTGAACTCGGCGGGCTGCGGCTGCTGGGACACTTGCCCTCATTGGATACGTGTGTCCAGTGTGGAACCCGGGTCGAAGCAGCCGGCCGGGTCGCCTTCGGACAACTCGACGGCGGGGTGCTTTGCACTCGGTGTCGCCACGGAATGAAACAAGTCGTCTCGGTCAGCGCCGGCGCGCTGCGGACGATGACACAACTGGCCGACCTGGAGAGCCAGACTTGGCATCGAATCGAAATCCATCCGCGCACCCTCGCTGAAACCCGCAGCGTGTTGAACCACTACTTCACCAACCTGTTGGGCCGAAAACCCCGGATGCACCAGTACCTACTACAACGCTAACTTTATCACATCACAACCGAGCAAAGCACCACGGAGACACGGAGAATACGAAAAAGATAGAGCTACTATGATTAACGTTAAACTCCGTGATCTCCGTGTCTCCGTGGTGAACTCAGCATTGCGGCACCAAATGCTAGCATCGTTTCCGTCACGGTGCGAATAGTCCGACCAGGATGTCGTAGCCGGCATGGGTGCCCGCAGCTATGCCGAAACCGCGGTAAACAAATAAGATAGAGAAGAACACGCCGGCCAAAAAGCGGAACATGAAACTAAACCAGTGGAACGCTTCGCCGTAGGTACCCACGTAATGAGCGGTAGCAAACAAGAAACTCGTCAACAGTACGGCGGCGATCATGCTCGACCGCGGAGCGGTCCCCAGCCGCTTCAACCCCCAAGCCACCGTCGAAAGCAAGATCAGGCGAAACAGCAGTTCCTCGTAGATTCCCGCCCCGAGGAATCCCACGGCCGCGCCGACGGTTGCAGCAACGCTCAGTTCGAGGGGGGCCGCTTCGGTCTGTAGCAGGGCCCCTTGTAATTGTAACAGCAGCCGCAGGCAGATCGCCAGCAGGATCGACTCGCCTGCCATGCCGTAGAGCAACCCGCCGGAAAGCCGCCAGGGCCGGCGCGTGGTGTAGTGCCATCCTAACAGGATGCACACGATGAGGATCGGCAACAGGAAATACTGCCCAAAGCCTACCAGATCCAAAAACTGCCGCAGCCAGGCATCGGCCCCGTTGCGGACCGCCTCTGGCCCCAACACCAGCACACCCGCCTCGTAAGTTGCCAGAAGCGGCGCAATAAACACCAGGCTGGCCAGCGGCCGGCGAGACTCCGTCCAGTATGTCTCGGCCAGCCGGGCCAGCGGGCTGCGACGTGGAGCTGCTGGGACCATAGGCATCTTAGGCACACGAGAGCAGGACGGACGCGTCACCGGGAACCTTCCTCATCTTCGACCCGCGCCGATGTACCGCTTGAGAGGGTGTTTTGAAAGTGCTAGCATTTGAACAAAGCTTTCCATGATGGCAACACTCACCGAGGTCTACGACCGGCTGCTCGATGCGTTCGGCCCCCAACACTGGTGGCCGGCCCGCTCGCCGCTGGAGGTCCTCGTCGGCGCGGTGCTGACGCAGAATACCAACTGGCAGAATGTCGAGAAGGCGATCGACAACCTCCGCCGGGCCGACCTGCTCGGGCCACATGCACTCTGTAACCTGCCGTCGGAAGAACTCCAGGAGTTGATTCGCCCGGCCGGGTACTTTCGCATCAAGGCGCGCCGGCTGCGCAGCCTGTTGACGTTTCTCGTTGAGCGATACGACGGCTCGCTGGAGGCCATGTTCAGCACGAACCTGTCCGAGTTGCGCGAACAGTTGCTCGCCGTGCACGGCATCGGCCCGGAAACGGCCGATTCGATCCTGCTCTACGCCGGCGAACTACCCGTCTTCGTGGTCGATACCTACACCCATCGCGTGCTTGCCCGGCACGGCTGGATCGCCTTCGACGCCGACTATCACGAGATCCAGGATTACTTCCAAAGCAGTCTCCCAGAGAACGTAGCGTTGTACAACGAGTACCACGCGCTGCTGGTCCGCGTGGGCAGGGACTATTGTCGTAAGAAGAACCCCCAATGCGGTGTATGCCCTCTTGCCGAGTTGCTGCCCGACGGGGGACCACTCGAGCCGGAGTACTAGGCCGCCGTGCCGGCGTCCAGGGTGAGAAGGACCGAAATGTTTACCCGTCCTAAAGGACGGGCCTAATACCGCCTACTGCCTACCGCCACGTGCGGTCGGCGAAGCTGCGTCTTCACGCACCTGACCTCTCTTTGATACTCCAAGCGTGTTGTTCGGCCTCTTCCCGCCGAGCAGCGGCCGGCCGGTCGAATTGGTCCTTCTGCATTTCCAGCTTCTTGTATTGTTCGGCCAGTTGGCCGCGGATGCGCTCGAGTTCATCCTTCTGAGATTGCAGTTCGGCGTTGGCCTGACGATACTGATCGGCCAGCTTGGAGCGGATGCGGCCCAGGGACTGTGTCAAGGCAGCCGGCGGTACGGTGCCGGACAGTTCGCCCCAAAGCTCTTCGGTGGCCAGCCGGATCTCCAGCGTCTCGCGGTGCATCCGACTCAACTCGGCGCGGAGCTTCTCCAGCGTTGCCTGGCATTGGTCTACCTGCTCGCTGCGACGCTCGACCGCCTGGCGCTGCTTCTCCAATTCCGCTAGCCGGCGGCGGCGCTCGGCATCCAACTGCTGTTGCTGCGTGCGGGCCTGCTGTTGAACCTCGCACTCGCGTTCGCGCAGCCAGAGCCGGGCAGCGCGGGCGTCGCGTTCCAGCCGCGCAGCCTGGGCGTTGACTTGCGACTGGCGATGATCAAGTTCCTTCTGTTGCAAACGCAGATGAGAGGCCAACTGAGTGGCTTGCGTGCGGAGTTGCCGGGCAACTGCTTTAGACGGCACGGACTGCGTGGCCGCGGCGCCGCCGACCGCCACCTTGCCTATCTCCCGTAGGTTCGCGATGTGTGGGGCGTCGACCCGGGTTGCACCGGACATCTTGGCCACGTTGTGGGCGGACTGCTCCTGGCAATCTTCGGTACTGAGCGTGGACATCTCAACGAGTATTTAGAACCAAGGGCAAGCACTGGCGCGTCAAATTCCGCGCAATCGATAGGATTTCCCTAGATTCCTTGATCGGCACGCATGCCGGTCAAGTTCAGCCGAAGTAGCCCGGATTATCCGCGCGTACCGGGTAGGTTGACGTAACCGCCTGCGGCGCAGCGAGTTGCGTGCATGGCCATAAAGCCGCGACCGGTGGTCGCGCCAATATCGGCATGAGCCTAACTACGAGGGCGCGACCACCGGTCGCGGCTTTATGATCGAAATGCAGACAATCCCGGCTAGCCGGTCGCCTGATCGATGGCCTCTTGCAGCCGGTTTTTCGGCTGGACGCCGACAAAGTGCTTGACCACCTGGCCATTCTTGAAGATCATCAGAGTGGGAATACTGCTGATGCCGTAGCTTCGGGCGGTATTAGGGCTGTTGTCGACGTTGATTTTGGCCACCTTGATCGAATCGACGTTTTCGGCTGCCAGTTCCTCGACCACCGGGCCGACCATCCGGCAGGGACCGCACCACGGTGCCCAGAAGTCGACCAGCACTGGCAGATTCGACTGTAAAACCTCGGCATCGAAATTGCCGTCGGACAGTTCACTTACGTTGGCCATCAGATATATTTCCTTCCTGCTGCATGCTCCCAGGCGACCTATAGGATGGTTCTTCCATTGATCTCAACGGGTCAAGAGGGGCAAGTTGAGTAGAATTGGCGAGTCTTCCGCGAGCCTGGGCTCGCCATCGTCCACAATGGATTAGCAGTGTATTATAAGACCCGGGCCCCAGCCGTCAACGAGGCCAATCCCCAATCCCCAATCCCTAATCCCAGCCCTACCCCTTGCCACTGATCTCCGTGGTAACCAGTCCGGCCAACGCCGTGCGGAGCTGTTTCATGGTGATCGGCATCGACAGCGCGATGCGGTGGTCGGCGGTGTTGGCCCGTTTTTCCCAGTCGTGCTGGTCTTCGTCCAACAGCAAGAGCGCCGGGATGAATTGGATTTTCTCGTCTTCCCCGAATTGGTTAAACGTTTCCAGGGCCGGCTGGCCGATCTGTTGGGCGCTCAGCAGGACGCAGTCGGCAGTGGCAGCGTCTTGCTGGAATCGGCTCAGCGCCCTGGCCGGGTTGCTGGTCAGCAGCACGCGGTAGCCGGCGCGCTTGAAGGCCTTGCGGAAGATGTCCTGCATGTTGGTGTCGGATTCGACCACCATCACCGAATGTTGCTGCTCGGGTGACACCGGGGCGGGGTCCGGTTGGTCGTTTCCGTTCTGGGCCAATCCGCAGCGTGAGGTATCTGAACCCGCGGCAGCGCCCGTGGCAGGCGACTCCTCGGCGATCCGTTTTTCGGCAATGCGCAGATCATTGAGTATGGCGCCCGGCGACTGGTAACGGCGACTCGGATCGAGCATCATCGACTTGTTGACCACCAGGGCCACCGAATCATGGATTGTCGGATCGGCCTTTCTGACAGGGGTGACTGCGAGGAAGCGGGACTTGCTGAGCCGTTGCAGGCGGTCGCGGGTCTCGGAGAGCGGCGGTTCGCCGGTTAGCATGTTGTAAAAAATGCAGCCAAGGAAATAGATGTCGCTTCGGGTGTCGTCTTTTCGCACCCCGGTTATCCGTTCCAGTGCGGCGTAGTCGACGGTCCGCGCGTTGGGTATCTCGGCCAGGATATCGTCGGTGAGCATCTCGTCCATCGCTGCCAGCCCGAAGTCGACCAGCTTGGCCTCCCCGCGACTGGAAATCAGCACGTTGCTCATTTTCAGATCGCGGTGGGTCAAGCCGTTTTCGAAGGCATATTGCATTCCTTCGCAGACGCCGATCATCAGCCGGACGGCTTCGGCCGGCTCGAGTTTCTTGCGAATCTTGATGAATTCTCGCAGGTTCCATCCCTCGACGAATTCCATCACCAGGAAGTGCGTTTTCCGATGGGAGCAAACTTCGTAGATGGGGACGATGTTTGGGTGGCGCAGCGTGCAGCCGACGCGGCCCTCGTGGACGAACTGACCGAACTGGCTGGGGTTTTCGCTGTAACGATTTCGCAGGACCTTGACCGCCACCACCTGGCCCGTCTCCAGATGGACGGCCCGGTAAACCCGTGAAAACGTGCCGGTCCCCACCAGATACAGGACCTTGTAATCTCCGAAGAAGAACCCGCTTCGTTGGCCCTTGACCAGGCGCTTGACTTGGTAGTTGGTCATGAACTCCCGGCGGACCAACAACTGAACGAAGTCATCTACGCTGACGTTGCGGCTGCCGAAGGCAGCCCAGGCCTCCCGCAGTTGCCGCTCGTCCAGCAGTCCCAGGTCAAACGCACGCTGCGCAACTTTTTCGGCTGATTGTAGGCCCATGCTGTCATCATATTGCCGGGCAATTGGATTCGCAACGCCCTCGCAAAGGCGGTAAAGCCCTACAAGGATTCCTCGAGCTTGCGGCGATATTCGTCGCGTTCGCGCCGGGTGGCCTCCAGATCGAACGCCAGGTACTTCATATCCAACCGAAGCTGGTTCAGTGCGTCTTGCACCAGCGAGAGTATCCGGCGGCGACGCTTGGTGCTGTCGATCACGCGGGTAAGCACCGGACCGATTTTCGCCAGGTGCTCGGCGGGCAGTTGCCGGATGGCGACTGCCAGATCGGCGATTTCTCGGGGGATTTCGTCGCTGCGGGGTCTGAGGACGTGTGCTTGTCTGCTCATGGCTGTCTCCTCCGATTTGCTGAACACGTCTCGGAAAAGCATGCCACGTGCCAGAGTCTGCGGAATCTGCCGGGGAACTCTCTAACTCGTGTTACGGTAAGCAGTTGTGAATTCCGGCCGATCTCCTGCTTACACGTCGGCTGTGACAAAATGCCACGTTTGGTCTGGATGCTCTTCGCAAATCCTGATACAAGCAGATGTTACGTCAGAGTCGCCCCCAAGCCCACAATGTTGCCATTAAACCACATGTCACGGACGACCGCTACGGTTGGAATCCTGATCGTGCTTTTGGTCCCGGCTGGTGCGGGCGGCCAAACGGCTTGGTACGAGGGATTCGAGGGTTCCCAGCCAAGTTGGCACGAAGCGGGTGGAGACGCCCACTATCGCATCCAGCAGCACCAGCGTCTACAGGGCGAAGCCCACACCGGCGATGGTTGTGAGCGGCTGCGGCTGCTGGCCGAGGGGGGCACCTGCGTGCATATCGGGCAGAAGGTCGGCCGGCCGCTGGTCATCGACGAGTTGTTGGTTACGGTTTGGATCAAGTCGGATCGGCCGGGCCTGCAAATCGCGGCGGAAGTCGTGTTGCCGAGGACCCAGGATCCTCGGACCGGTCGACCTATATCGACGTTCCTGCGCGGTTCAAGTTACACCGGCGTCGGTCGTTGGCAACAACTTCGTATTGACGACGTCCCGCGGCTGCTTGCCCGGCAGGTTCGCGTCTTGCGAACCCAACTGGGGCCGGGCGTCGATGGCCGGGAGGCATATATCGAACGCATCCTGTTGAACGTATATGGTGGGCCGGGCGTGACGAATGTGTGGATCGACGACCTGGACATCGCCGGTTTTGTCGGCCGTACCGTGGGAGGCGACTCCGTCGGCCATACTGTGGGGTTAATAGCCGGGGGACAACGTCCCGCGGGTCGGCGTACTGTGGGAGGCGACTCCGTCGGCGACGTTGCAGCCAGCCGCCCGAGACGCCGCGTCGTCGAGCTAGTCGGATCGGTGCTGATCGTTCAGGGCCGTCCGATGTTTCCTCGCATCATTCGGCACCAGGGCGAGCCGCTGGCCTTCCTGAAGCAATTGGGGTTCAACGCGGTCTGGCTCGGGCGGCCGGCCTCGCCGGAGCTGCTGGCGGAGGCGAGCCGGCTGGGGCTATGGCTGGTTTGTCCGCCGCCCGGGACGACACGGCCGGATATGTCCGAGAAACAGGCACCAGCACCAGCCCAGATCGGTTCCCAGTACGCCTCGGTATTGGCGTGGGACCTTGGCTGCGGCCTTTCCGAAGACCGGCTTGACTACACGCGGCAGTGGGCCGAACAGGTCCGCTCGGCCGACCGCCATCGGGGCCGGCCGCTGATCTGCCTGCCTGAGAGCGATCTGCGAGGCTACAGCAGGCATGTCGACTTGTTGCTGATCGACCGCCGACCGCTGGGCACCAGTCTGGAGTTGACCGACTATGGAAACTGGGTCCGCCGTCAACCGTGGCTGGCCCGGCCGGGGACACCGATCTGGACCACCGTTCAGACGCAGCCGACGGCTGGGGTTCGTCGACAGCTTGCCACCATCCAGCCGGGTCGCTCGCCGCCGACTTGCGTCTCCAGCGAGCAGGTCCGACTGCTGGCATACACGGCGGTTGCCGCGGGCAGCCGGGGGCTGTTGTTCGAGTCGCAATCGCCCCTGGATGCCGACGATCCGGAAACCCGTCGTCGGGCAATGACCCTAGAACTGCTCAACCTGGAGCTTGGGTTGGTTGAACCGTGGGCGGCCGCCGGAAGCTTCCTGGCCAACGCCGAAGCCGACCGGCCGGAAGTCCTCGGCACGGTCTTGCGGACCGATCGGGCGCGACTGCTGCTGCCCATCTGGTTCGCACCAGGTGCCCAGTGCGTCCCCGACCAGTCGGTCGCGGGCGGCATCTCGCTGGTGGTGCCCGGCGTGCCGGACTCCAGTGGGGTCTACCGGCTTGGCCCCGGCGGATTGCGGCCGCTAAGACACAAACGGGTCACAGGCGGGATGCGGGTCTGCTTAGAGGAGTTCGGGCTGGCTGGCCAGGTGCTCTTGGCCCAAGACCCGCTGGTCATCAACAGCCTAACTCGGCGCGCGGCGCAGATCGGGCAGCGAGCAGCCGAACTCTCGCGACACCTGGCCGCCGCAAAACTACATGCCGTTCAGCAGGTGGTCGAACAGCTCGCATGCCGTACTGCCATCGCCCAGTCGGCCGACTGGCTCGTCGCCGCGCGGAAGAGTCTCCAACAGTGCGACGGGCACCTGGCGGTCGGGGAGTACCAGGCAGCCGGATTCAGTGCCCAGCGGGCGATGCGGGCCTTGCGGCTGGTCGAGCGGGCACATTGGGAAGTCGCCTTGGGCGGGCTGGGTTCGCCGGTTAGCAGCCCGGCCACGGTCAGCTTCGCCATGCTGCCTTGGCACTGGCAGCTTATCGACCGGATTGCCGCCTCGCGTCCCGGACCGAACCGGCTACCCGGCGGCGATTTCGAGGACTTGGCCGGCATGATGCATGCCGGCTGGAACCATTTCCGGCACGCCTCAGCCGGTCTACAGGTAGCGGCCGATCTAGTAGCCGGTGCGGCCCGGTCGGGCAACTCTGGCCTGCGACTGACCGCCCGGCCCGACGATCCCGAAAATCCGCCCGCCATCGTCGAAACCCCGCCGCTGTGGATCACCACTCCCGCAATCACGGTCGAGGCCGGCCAACTGGTGTGCATCAGCGGCTGGGTGCAAGTTCCCACGGCAATCACCGGCAGCGTGGACGGCCTGTTGATCATCGATTCGCTGGCCGGCGAGGACCTGGCCGAGCGAATCGGCCGCACGACCGGCTGGCAGCAGTTCACCCTCTACCGCATCGCACTCCAATCGGGCCCAATGACCGTCACCTTCGCGCTTAGCGGCCTGGGCGAAGTCTGGCTGGATGACGTAACTATCCAGGTGCTAACACCCCAATAAAGCCGCGACCGGTGGTCGCGCCCTGTTTCGGCGCGACCAACGGTCGCGGCTTTATGCACTGCTTGCGACCCTCCTGACCAATGGCTAAACTAACGCCATGCGACAAACCATCGGATATCATATCGTGATTGCCGGCTACGGGTTGTGGCTGCCCGGCGATACGCGAGGCTCCTGGTCCACCACATGGGATGAACAACTCGGGCTGATCGAACCACATACGCTACACCCTGGCGATCCGGTACGCCTACGCATGTCTCAGGAGCGCACGAAGCATCCGCCCGTCCAACTGAGTCCCACGATGATCGACGTGTTCATCGAAACACTCACCAACTGCATAACCCAGTCGGACTGGTCAATTACCGCGGCTTCGGTCGAGAGCACGCGCAGCCATCATCTGCTCACTTACACGGAACGTCACATCGACAACACCGTCAAATGGATCAAAGACAGAGCAACCAAGGCGATTCACCGTGGCACATTGCACCAGGGTCCAGTATGGTGCAAAGGTAAGTGGTGTACGTTCATTTTTGACGTTGATGCGTGGGAACGTGCGCTAACATACATCGAAGAGCACAATATCCGCCGTGGTCTAGGCCCACGCCCATACGCATTCATTGACGCTGATTTTGTCCCATAAAGCCGCGACCGTTGGTCGCGCCCTTTATATGGCGCGACCAACGGTCGCGGCTTTGTGATTATGAAACGCTCTACCGAACAACTCCGCCGCGATGCGTTGCAAATCTGGACCGCTGGGGTTGACGCGGTTCGCTCCGAGCGGTTGGTCCGCGAGGTGTTCAGAGTGGACGACTCGACGCTCATTGTGGGCCACCAGCGAGTGGACCT
>JAUWHT010000106.1 GCA_030605745.1 Pirellulales bacterium
CGACGCTCATCGAGACCTGGCTGGACGATCTGGCGGGGATTGGGGGATTAGGGATTGGGGATTGGGGATTAGAATCACGCCTTCCGCATCAACTCTAATCCCTAACCCCTAATCCCCCACTAAGCGGGGTTTTCTTGCGGCTTTTACTGCCGCCGGCGAGATTTTTTCCGCCCAGGGCTTGACCGCAACGCAGATATGTGGATAATGAATAGAATGTCATTTATAGCGTCGTCCTGCCTGTTCGGATTTGACCTATACCCGCCGCATCCGACTTTCATGGCGCTATGACGAATTGTTTCCGGCCGCCGTTTCAGGCTTTGCCTTTCTGGCGATTTTTTGCCGGTTAAAGTGGAGGTTTTGTTTGACTTGAGGGAGTGGCAGTTGATGCGAAACGTGTTCGAAACGATTCTGGAGAACGGTCACGACGAGGAGTTCGTCCCCGTGGAAACGGACGAGTTTGTGTCCACTGATGCACCCGCCGGATCGCGGTCAAAGCTCGATGTCATGGCTGCGCGTGTGATGCGGGGTGAACCCCTGTGGCATGAGGACGACCGGTCAGACTATAGCGGCTTGACCGGCGCGGTGCGGCCTCGCCGGTAGCGTTACGACGGCCGCGTAGCCTGTTGGCTACGGCCGGGGGATGTGGTGTGCAACTACGGTTCAGGTCAGGCAGGCCCGGGAAGCAATAACGGTTGGGGCGCCTTTTCCGGTTGCAGTTCTTCTCGCAAGACCAAAATGTCCGCCGGGGCTTCAATCCCCAGGCAGACGCGGCCGCCGGTCACCCGGACCACCGTCACCACAATCGCATCGCCGAGCTTGATGCGCTCGCTTTCGCGTCTCGACAGGACAAGCATGGGGGACAACCTCCGTGTAGGTATGATTATGAACCCTTCATTGCTAACAGACCGGTTGGTAGGTTCACGCCGCGGCATAGCCCAGGCGAGGGGCCTCGGTCAATTGTGTCTTTTGAAACCGTTCGCCACCAGAGCCGTAGAACAGAATTTGATTGCGATCGGTTTCCCAAATCGCGGAGAACCTCACCGATCGGGGGCCATGCAGACAGAAGTGAATCCCGCAAGGCTTCCCGCCTCGAATCAGGACCCGTTCGGTCATCTGGAAGGCCCCGATCTGAAGTTGGTAACGGTTACACAGGATCACGCTAACGTACTGGCGAAGATCGCGCAGACTGTCAATCTGTTGAAGGCGAGTGGACATTTCTGAAAGAGATCTCCTGGCTGTGCACGGAGATTGCGCAAAATGCAATACTGCGTACAGGTGAGATAAAATGGGGTGAGTGCCGACAAAGAAAGCTATCGGCAATATGAGTAGACAGACTTCGCACCAGAATTCGGTATTCTGGGCGTAATACGTACGCCAGTTTTGCTAAAGTCTCCGCATCCTAAAAACCCCTCGTCACAACGCGCCTTGCCTACTTTTCTTCCTTGGAATAAGCCGCAAATGCCTCGGCAATCTTGCCCGACTTTTCATCGCCCCGGTGGAATAACACCCGGTAGCGAAGTGTCATCGTCTGGCCCTGCGCAAGCGTGTGCGACCCATCAGACTCCGGCCCCTCGAAGATGTGTAGTCCGAACGGGTTAGCCGTGAGCAGTCCGTAGGTCCGCACGTGCCAATAGGTAGGAAAACGGAAACTGCTGGGGTGGTTCAATACGGCGATGCCAACTGTCTGGCCGTCGACCGGCCCGTGGTAGTCGACCCACGCAGCTTGCTTGCCCCAGGCGTCTTTGCTGGTCTGACCTTCGCTGTTGACGATGCGGCCTCCCAGTTCTGCCGTCTCTTTCATCGTCCCGGCCACCCGCACACTGAACGAACCCTCTTTGGTATCGCCGAACTTCACCGGGCCCTCGGTCGCTTTCACGGTGATGTCGAAATCGATCCACCGGGCGTCGCCGTCGGTGCCGAAGGTGAGCGTTCGCTGGTCCTCGCAAACCTTCTTTCCGTCTGGAGCGAGCCAATCGTTGATCGTGACGATCACTGCCTGTTTTCCACTTTCGATCTTGGCGAACTTGCGATGCTTGATGGTCTCTTTACTCCAGAAGTCTAACTCGTTGACCTCCCCGTGGGTGAACCAGATCGAGCGATGGTGGACGTGGTCCTTCCGCTCGTTGGGTCCCTCGCCCATTGGATAGGCCCGGGTCATCGGCTTGCCGGTCGGACCGATGATCGGCCAAAGGACGGGCGTGCCGCCAAAATCGACCAGGTACTCGGTAAACAGCTTCCCGTCGATCTTGACCATCATACCTTTCTCGGAGCGTTCGGCCGTGATCTGGGCAACGGCCGTGTCGGCGGCAAGGGTAACAGCGGCGGTGGCCAGCAGCAACAGGGTGAAAAGTCGACAACTCATCTTGATACCTCCTTTGGAACAAAGCCAAGTTTAGCCGCCGGGCTTGCCCGGCGCGTTTGCATTCGAGCATATTGACACCAGCTAAGCAACTGGGTGGCACGTCCCTGAGCAGAGCGAAGGGCGTGTTTTTCCGGCCCCC
>JAUWHT010000180.1 GCA_030605745.1 Pirellulales bacterium
TACTCAACGTGTAACCGGATGGGGACGTTTTGCTCGGAAAGCCCCGTTGGGACTCGGGTTGCGGGGCGCGGGACTCGGGGCGCGGGTTTATTGACTCTAGGCCCGAGCCCCGAGTCCCGAGCCCCGAATCCCTAGTCCCTACGGTGCTTTCCGAGCAAAACGTCCCAATCCGTTTACACTTTGAGTAATTTAGCATTCAGAATTAGCCCTATGACCCGCTTTTCCCTCTATCCCCTTGCCGACAGTTACCTACTGGTGGCTGTTGTTGCGATTGTGCTGCTGGGGCTGATGTTGTTGATTGGACCCGGGCACGGAAGGATTGCCTGGCCGCGTCGGGCGGCGCTGGCGGCGCTGCGGATTGCCGTAATCGTGATGGTGCTGGCGGCCATGCTCCGGCCGACGGTGATCTACACGGAAATCAAGAAGCAATCAGCCACGCTTCTGCTGCTGGCCGACAAGTCCCGCAGCATGTCGGTCCCCGACGCTATCAGCGACAAGACCCGATGGGAGGCGCTGCGGCACACCGTGGCCGACGCCACACCCGCACTGGCCGAACTGGCCGAGGACTTCGAGTTGAAGGCTTACACCTTCGACGCCGGGGTTCACCCGCTGGAGGTCGACGGAGGCAATATCCCCTTGGCCGAGCTGCCCGACGGGCGGGAGACGGCCATCGGGTACGCGCTCGAGGATGCGCTCCGGCAGGAGGCCGGCAAGCGACTGCTGGGCCTGGTCCTGCTGAGCGACGGTGCCCAACGTGCATACGCGCCGCGCGACCTGCCGCCGCAGACTGCCGCCGCGCGACTGAAACACCTGGGCTATCCGCTGTTTAGCTTTGCCTTTGGCCAGTCGCGAGGGCTGGGCCAGGCACGGGATATTGCGGTGAAAGACCTGCTGGTCAATCAGAGCGTGTTCGTCAAGAACCAGCTTGCCGTCGCCGGACATGTACGCATCGACGGGTACGTCAATCGCGAGATCCCCGTCAAGCTGCTCTTCGAGACTGCGCCCCACAACGGTGAACCGGGCAAAATGGAAGTCGTGGCCCAGCAGAACCTCAAGGCCACCGCCGACGGGCAACTACTGCCGGTCGAACTCACCTATGCCCCACAGGTGCCCGGCCAGTGGAAACTCACACTCGAAGCGACCGACCAGCCGGGCGAACTGGTCACCACAAACAACCGGCTGAGCACGTTCGTCAACGTGCTCTCCGGCGGGCTGAACGTGCTGTACCTGGAAGGAACATTGCGCGTAGAGCAGAAGTTCCTTCGCCGGGCGTTGGACGGCTCGCCCGACATCAACGTCGACTACGTGCGGATCGATCCCGCCAAGCCACAAACCCGACCCGGCGACCTGGCCGAACGCCTTCGGCCGGGTAAGTACGACGTCTACATCCTGGGCGACCTCGACTCGACCGCCTTTCAGGGCGACGAGTTGAAGGACCTGGCCAAAACGGTGGACCAGGGGGCGGGCCTGATCATGCTGGGCGGATTTCACAGCTTCGGGCCGGGCGGATACGCCTCCACACCGCTTTCGGGGGTGCTGCCGGTCGAGATGGACCGATTCGAGCGGCAGCCGCTCGACGAGCCGATCCGTAAGGACCTGCACCTGCCGGGGCCGGTGTTGATGCGGCCTACGCGGTTCGGCCTGCTACACTTCGCCCTGATGCTGGCCGGCGATCGGGAGGCGAACACGGCGCTTTGGGCCAAGCTGCCGCCGCTGGAAGGTGCCAACCGGTTCCGCAACCTCAAGCCCGGCGCACTACCGCTGGCCGTCGACGACCAGGACAGACCGTTGCTCGTCGCGCAGAGCTACGGCAACGGTCGGGTGCTGGCCTTTGCCGGCGATTCGACCTGGCACTGGTGGATGCGGGGATACGAGTCGGCCCACAAGCGGTTCTGGCGCCAGGTGATCTTGTGGCTGGCGCGAAAAGATCAGACGACCGACGGCAACGTGTGGGTCCGGCTGGCGAAGCGCCGGTTTGCACCGGGGGATCGAGTGGAGTTCATCGTAGGCGCCCGGTCGCCCACCGGCGAGCCGGTCGCCGATGCCGTGTACAAGGCTCGGGTCGTGCTGCCCGACGGCACCCGGCGGCCGCTGCAATTGGTGTGTCAGGACGACCAGATGTCGGGCTCCTTCCGCGAGAGCCAAACCGCCGGCGACTACGCGATCGAAGTCACGGCCGTCACGGCCACGCACAACGCGGCAGAATTAGGCTCCGCCCGGGCGCGGTTCCTGGTCTTCGAGCAGGACCTGGAACTGGACAACGCGGCCGCCGACGCTGCCACGCTGGAGAGCCTGGCCGCAATGACCGGCGGCGAGTCGCTGGCGCCCGAACAGCTTTCCCAACTGATCCGGCGCCTGGCCCGGCAGACCGAACACCTCGAAATCAAGCAGGAAACCAAAAGCACCTTCTGGGACACCTGGCAGTTCTTCCTGGTGCTGGTCGGCCTGTTGGGCATCGAGTGGTACCTGCGCAAGCGATGGGGGTTGGTTTAGACTGCTTGATATATTGCATTTAGAATGCATAATTTCCACCTCGGCCCGGGCGTGATGGCCCTGCCGTTTGCAGAACTGTAGCAACATTGTTCTGGAGCGCGGCCGTCTCGGCCGCACAATGCGGGCTGGAAGCCCGCGCTCCAGAATCAGAATCGCGCAACGGCCATTTAGCAACGGCGTTGCCGCCGCTGAGCACAATAGAAGGCCAGGGCGGTTAGGCTGCCCAAACACAGCAGAACCAGTGTCGAAGGCTCTGGAATCAGGCTGACCTGATCGACCACGTAGTCGCCACTGGATAAAGCGCACAGGAACAGCACTCTATTCAACCCGTCGCCGGTGGCGGGATCGCTGCCCTGGAAATACGGCAGATCGTCGTCAACAAGGCTCAGTGTGGACGAGTTGGCAGCCGACAAGTACACATCGTAGCTTGGGTCATCGAGGCTATAGTCGCCCACGATTCGCAGCCGGTGTACGTTCAGCACGTCGCCCAAGCCCGCGTCATCGAAACTGTCGTCGCCATCGGCGTCTACTGAGAAGCTAACGTTCCCGCCGATATTCACATAACCTACTCCCTGGTCGTAGACGCGCATACTTCCGTCGCCGAGGACATTAAGGTTACTGACTCTAACCTTTTCTATGTGTGGACAATTGAACAGCAAACCGGGCTCGCCTTGAACACCGACATTCGCCATCCTTCCTCTGTTATCACGGAGGAGGGACGAGAATGGACGCTCAACGACGAACCC
>JAUWHT010000431.1 GCA_030605745.1 Pirellulales bacterium
CATGACAACAAGAGGAGTTTACCAACTACAGGAAATGTTGTGGCACTACAGTTCCGACTCGCCACCAGAAAAATTGACGTAAACCCCTGTTTTTCCGCACTTCAACTGGTAGAATCACGGGCCAACTGTAGAAGATGGGCCTTGGCCGAGATTCTCGAGCATTTGGAAAGGCAAGGATGACCTACAGCGTCCTTTGTCGTCCTTTGTCCTTTGGGTTCCGGCAGCCGAGCACGGTTATCGTTTCAGCAGTACGTTGAACCCCACCTGCTCAAAGTGGTGGTCGGCCGTCAGTGCGTCCATCAAACGGCGCTGATCCATCACGACGAACGAGATACAATCGGTTAGCGACCACCCCTTGTCCGGCCGGTCATTGAAGAGTTCGACACCACGTTCAAACAGTTCTTGGGAAGGGGGCACAATCGTTACGGCGGCATCGGCAAGGAGACGTTCGAGCAGGGCCGCGAAGACGGGGCGCTGCTGTGGTGCCGCCAGTGCGTCGGCCACTTCCGTCAAGACCTAGGCGGTGGTAATCGTGCGCCCCTTCAGCGACCGAGATATATCCACCGTGCGCTGGTGCGCCGCGTCGTCTTCACTGGCTAGCGCGAGATAGTAGAAGGTGTCGGCGAACAGAGCCTTCATTTCTTGGGCTGCCCGTGCAAGTAGTGATCATGGTTTTCCGCCAGGTCGGGTGGGAGTCCCTTGGCGGCCCCGATCACCGGCCGAAGTCGCTCGTACAGCGTCGGGGTGTTTTTCTCTGCGTCATGGTCGCCCGAGGTGCATAGATCAACCGTGACCTCGGCCCCCTCCGGCAGGGTGGCATCGTCGTGCAGCACGACCACGCCGTTCTTAACGTGTCCCTGGTACGGCATTTTAGGTCCCCTTCTGTTCGCCCCTGACAACAAGTGTATTATACGTCGATGTACACATGGTGCCCAGGGCAAACCAACGTGGACAGTCCAGCGGTCGAGCGTTGGCCCCAGGGAAACGGCAATCGGTTGACGTGCCGGCAGGACTTGGATTAGACTGCCAGCTTACGATTTTGTGTTCTTAGGAATCAGGCAGTCGATCATGTCCGACAACCTCAACCAATACCAGAACCCGTTGATTACTCGTTATGCCTCGGCGGAGATGAGCGAGGTTTGGAGTCCGCAGCGGAAGTTTAGTGCTTGGCGGCGGCTTTGGGTCGCGCTGGCCGAAGCGGAGGCGGAGTTGGGGCTGCCGATTACGCGGCAGCAGATCGAGCAGTTGAAAGAGCACGTCGACGACATCGACTTCGACGCGGCCGGGCGGTACGAGCGGCGGCTGCGGCATGACGTGATGGCGCACGTGTATGCCTACGGCGATGCCTGCCCGGAGGCCCGGGCGATCATCCACCTGGGTGCGACCAGTTGCTTTGTGACCGACAATACTGACCTTTTGCTGCTGCGCGAGTCGCTTAGGTTGGTCCACGGCCGGGTGGTGGCGGTGATCGACGCCTTGGTCCGGTTCGCCCGGAAGTACCGCGACCTGCCCTGCCTGGCGCTGACGCACATGCAGCCGGCCCAGCCGACCACCGTGGGCAAACGGGCGTGCCTGTGGGCGTACGACCTTGTGCTGGACCTCGGGGAGATCGAGCATCGGCTGGCCGAGTTGAAGGCCCGGGGCGCGAAGGGCACCACCGGCACCCAAGCCAGTTTCCTGCGTTTGTTCGACGGCGACCACAAAAAGGCCCGCCGGCTCGAAGAGCTTGTCTGCCGGAAGATCGGATTCGAGGAAAGCTACGCGGTCACCGGCCAGACGTACCCGCGGAAGATCGACTCGCAGGTGCTTGCCGTCCTGTCGGGCGTTGCCCAGAGCGCGCACAAGGCGGCAACCGACCTGCGGCTATTGGCCCATCGCAAGGAGTTGGAAGAGCCGTTCGAGAAGGAGCAGATCGGCTCCTCGGCGATGGCCTACAAGCGGAACCCGATGCGGAGCGAGCGAATCTGTTCGCTGGGACGATTCGTGATCAGCCTCGAATCGAGCGCGGCCCACACGGCGGCCACACAATGGCTGGAGCGGACGCTGGACGACAGCGCGAACCGCCGGCTGGTCCTGCCGCAGGCGTTCCTGGCGACCGATGCCGTGTTGCTGCTGTATCATAACGTGGCCGCCGGGCTGGTCGTCTATCCGAAGGTAATCGCCGCACACCTGGAGGCGGAATTGCCGTTTATGGCCACCGAGAACATCCTGATGGCCGCGGTCGCCGCCGGTGGCGACCGCCAGGACCTTCACGAGCGAATCCGCCGCCACAGCCAGGCCGCCGCAGCCGCGGTCAAACAGCAAGGCGGGCGGAACGATCTGTTAGACCGGCTGGCAGCCGACGAGGCCTTTGCCAATGTCGATCTGGCAGCGGTGCTTGAGCCGTTACAATTCACAGGCCGCGCCACACAGCAGGTCGACGAGTTCATCGCCCAGGTCGTCGATCCGATCCGCGCCAAGTACCCCAGTGTCCTGGATTCCGATGCGGCAGTCAACGTTTAGCCCCCGCGTCCACGCGGGGTGGCACTACCGATTCCGGCGACATTCGGCGCAGGTGCCGGTGACGAACATGCGGTGGCTGATCACCTCGAAGTCATGTTCCCTAGCCGCCGCGTCGCGGATCTGCTCCAACTCGGCGCTGTGGAACTCGATCAGCTTGTTACACATTTGGCAATAGAGGTGATCGTGGCTGGGGTAGCCGTATTCGTGCTCGTAGACGCTCCGCCCGCCGAGCGTCATCGTCCGCAGCATACCCGCCTCGACCAACTCCGACAGCGTGCGGTAGACCGTCGGCCGGCTGACCTTGCGCTGGGCGATGAGTTCCTGGAGGTGATCCATCAACTCATCGGCGTCGAAGTGATCGTGGTGGCTGAAGACCGTATCGACGATCAGCCGGCGTTGCCGGGTAATCCGCTTGCCGCGGCTTTCCAGGAACTGGCCAAAACGTTCCGCCGGCGGCAGCTTGACGTGAACCGGACCAAGTGTAAAACTTCCCGACATGATAACCAAGCCTACCCGATTTCGTCGAGCAACCGTTCGATGGCGACGTCGAGTTTCTCTTTGGTTTCGTAAGAGCCCTCGGCGATCTTCGCGCGAATCGCATCGACGCGGTCCTGACGAATCTCGGGAAGCTGACGAACTTGCTCCAGCAATTGAGCCGGATCGGAGGTCTCCACTTCGTCGTGGATTTGTGCAGAATCGGGCGGCCCGTCGGGCTGAACAGCCCGAGTGCCGTGCGGCGCGCCGACCGCTTGTGGACCGTGCAGATGTGCTGGGCCGATTGGCATCCTTTTTCTCCGCTACGGAGTTTGCACTCGTGTCATCGGCGTACCCGGCGCCGGGGGATGAACCAAACCGAAATCGCTTTGCTCGTATCGAAACTCGTCTCTTAAAGACCTGTAACGCCTATGATGCTATATCATTTTACCGAGTGATGCATTACGGAACCACCCGTTGTTTTTCGACAACATCACCGATATACGTATTTCCAGTGCTGAGGGTTCCACGGAATCCGCCGATTTCTGCGACCGGTGATTTTCCGGTCAGGCTCACAATTATAGGTGGTTGCTGCAATCTGGACAAGATCGACTGTGGGTTTCCCCTACAGCCACCCCACCAAAGGGTGGTAAGAGCGAGAATCTCTACGCCTGCGCGAAACCAACTACGGTTTCGACGGTTTATATGGGTAGATCGTGTTCCACTTCCCTCCCCAATTACAAGGAGATGTAGTGATGTGCAGGTTGATTCCATGTCTGTTGGCGGCCCTGGCGGTCGTCGTTCTGCCGCGGATCGCCGCGGCAGAGGAAGGAAAGAGGCCGGGGCACCCCGGTCCCGAGGCGCTGCTGAAGCGGCTCGATGTCAACCAGGACGGTCAGATAACGCCGAACGAAGTGCCCGAGCACGCCCCGGAGCGACTAAAAGCGCTGCTAATCTGGGCCGATCACGACGGCGACAGGAAGCTGACCGCGGCAGAACTGAAGGAGTCGGTGAAGCACCGTCGGCCCGGGCACGCACATACCGGCCCGCCCTCGCGCCATCGGCCCGGGCCTCCACGCGCCAGTACGCCTCCGTGCTATCGCCCCGGGGCTCCACATGCCGGCCCCGGGCTTCCCGGTCCCAAAGCCATGTTCACTCGAATGGACAAGGACTATAACAAGATGCTGAGCCTGGAGGAATTTACGGCCGGGGTCAGGCATATCCGCCGGATGAGGGTCGAGGAGAGGTTCATCAGGTTGGATGCCGACAAGGACGGAAAGCTCAGCAAGGAAGAAGCCCCAGAGCGGATCAAACGGCACTTCGACAAGATCGATGCCAATGACGACGGCTTGCTGGGGCCCGATGAGTTGAAGCGGGCGATGATGATCGTCGCCAAGAAGCGAGCCGAAGCAAGGAGAAAGGCCCAGGAAACCGATAACCCCGAATCGGAAAACTAGTCGTCGCTTCGACGTCTTCTCGACCTGACGGCAAACCATACGCCCGGCGGGGTAAGCAATGCCCTGCCGGGCGTTTTCATTTTCATTGCCGATAGCCGGGGGACAACGTCCCGCGGGCGTGTCTCCGCGACACGTTGCGTCCCGGCTATTTCCAACCAGCCAGTTTAGCCGCCGGGCTTGCCCGGCGCGTTTATTTGTTGGTCAGTGCGCTCGAATACCGACGCGCCGGGCAAGCCCGGCGGCTAAACTAGGGTGTGTGATTGAACCCGAACCAATCAGGACTATCTTACGTAGTATAAGCGGTGGTGGAGGGATACCAAAGACCGGAAGCAAACCAACTCGTGACGATGCTGGGGGGAGGATTCCCATGAAAATCGCAAAGTTGGATATTGCCCGTGCCGTACTAATCGCCCGTAGTCATTGGGACGTCCCGGTCCTCGTTCGGTTACGACCGTACGTGCAATTCAGCCGCCGGCTGGACGGCCAGTTGCAGCAGTTGGTTGCCCGATGGGGGCCCCCGGGCGCGGTGTGCCGGCTGCGGAACGTACAACCCCGGCACGCGCCGGGCAAGCCCCAATACCGTTGATGACTGGATAGACAGTGAACATTTGCTCCTGAATCTGCCAGTAGGGCATGTACTCGTGCTCTGCGTCACCGGCAATGCCGAAGTGCAGCGGCCGACGGGGTTTGGGCGTGAGCCACTTCTTGACCCTGCCCGGGCACTGGGTGATATACACCGTGTTCTTCTTATCCAGCGGGCCGACCACTGCCATGAGAATCGGGCCGTACTCCAAGGCATATCGCTTGTGCTGGTTAATCTGGTCGTGGCCGGTGTAGCAGGCGAGGCGGAAGTCCATCGGCAGCGTGAACGACACCGTATCGCCGTCGGTCCAGGTCCGCTCGATTGTCTGGTAGGTGCCCGGCTTGCCCACCGCGACCTGTTGGCCGGCCACGCGGATGGGTATTTCCGCCGCGGCCCACGCCGGGACGCGGATGCGGAGTTTCATGGATACCGGTTGTTCGGACCCCACGCGGAGCGTCACGTCGGGCTGGAAGGGGAACTTTGTCTCCATCTTGAGCTTGACCGGCCGGCCGCCCGGTTTCCACTCGATCGTGGACGGCTCGAACAGGTTCACATACAGCCCGTTGTCGGCGATCGAATAGATGTACTCCGGCAGCGAGCCGTACAGCCGCGTTCCCTGTCCCTCGCAGCAGGTGTTGTTCATTGTGCCGCCGTCCTTGCGGCCCTCCATGCGAGCGTGGTAGCGGATATTGCCGCTCTTGGGGTCCTGGTTGGCCAGACCGATATTGTAGATCGACTTTTCGATCTCGCCTACGTATTTCTCCTCGTCGGGGTAGAGTCTGTGTAGTCGCTGGTTGAACTTGATCCAGAAGACGCTGCAGCAGAGCTCCCCGGTGCGACCCGCATGGGTCAGGTAGTATGAGCAAGGCGGGTAGGGTTTCCCTTCACACAGGGCCCAACTGCCGCCGGTGTGCTGCCACTTCTGAACCAACATCTCCCACGCGCCAAGCATCGCGTCCAGGTACTTCCGGTCGCCCGTGGCCCGGTAGTGGTCCAAGTAGGCATTGAACCCGGTGATCTCGTAGCAGTGCGGCCGGTTGAGCGGGTATTTCCAGATGGCCTTCGGGTCCCGGGCGATCATCTGATCCATCCACCAGTCCTGCACGTAGTATTTCTCGGCCACCTGCAAGTCTTCCGGTTTACCGGCCGGTGAGAAGTACATCCGCGTACTGGCGACGTGACCTTGCAGACCGAGCGACAGGTAGATCAGCTTCGGCAGGTACTCGCACCGGTTGAACCAGTCGTGGCCGCCGCGCATCAACGGCAGGGCCTTGGGATTGCCGGCAACCGCCGCGGCGAGCATTCCGCGGGTGAACCACGCCCGGGCGTAGTTACCCTGCTCGTTGTGCAGGAAGCCTTCGGGCGGGAACGCATAGATGTATCCATTCGGCTCCCGGCAGGCCTCAATGCCGTCGATCACTTCATTCATCCGCTTACGCAACTCCTTGTGTTCCATCCACCGCAAGGTGTTGCCGGAACCCATCAAGAACCGTCCGGCGTTGGAGCCCAACAGGTCGACACACCAGAACGGCACCGGAGGACGATCCCGCGGCGGGTCCTTCTGCCCGGCGCGGGCGCGGAACGGATGCAGCAGGTCGTTGACCGAGAAGGACTTGAGCAGGTAGTCGATGTTGCGTTCCATAAACGGTTTGAACAACCCATCGTCGGCCAGCGTCACATCTCCCGTCGGCTCTTTGACGCGGTCGGGTACCGGCTTCCACGTGCCGGGATCGCTTGCTTTCAAACGAGTTTTGTACTCCTGGGCTGCCGCCACACCGCCGACGAACAACACTACCATCAGAGCCAGACATCGGCACAGCGAGAGTCGGATAGACAGGCGGTTTAACATGAGTTATCCTCTGGGGCGCATTTGAGTGCAGGAGTGGGACTAAACAGCAGAACTACTTGTACCATGAACGGAGGCAGTTGTCGAATGTCCGCACAACAGACGGTCATCTACACCGCTCGCACGTCGCAGGACGCGCACTTGCTGAAGAACCTGCTAGCCGACATGCAGATCGAGGCGCAGGTGGAGAACGAGCTGTTGGAGCGCGGCTCCGGGGTGGACCTGGTGGGTTGGCCGACGCTGGCCCGGGTGGTCGTGGCCGAGAGCGACGCGGTGCGTGCCCGACAGATCGCCGTGGAGTTCGACAGGAAGGGGGCCTCGACCGCCGCAGCCAAGTCGCTAACCGAAGAGGCAGAAGCCCTAGCGACCGCGATGGTCCTGGAAGACTGGCCGAGGTGTCCCGGGTGCGATGCGCCCCGCTCGACTATGTGTCCGATCTGCGGGACGGCCGGCACCGACTTTCGGCCGGCGGATATGGGATTCGACGGGCTGATGTGCCCGGTCTGCGACGAGCCGTTTATGCCCGAGTACCCGCGAACGTGCCAGTGGTGCGGTCATCAGTTCGACGACGGCTTCGACTTCGACCTCCCCGAAGGCCCGGCCGAACAGATCGACGCCCGAGTGATCGCCGTGATAGTGGGCCTGTTGGCGCTGCTGGTCGCGTTGATGGCGTACTTTATGTTCATTGTGTAGGAACCGTCCGCCGAAGGTAGCCTGCGGCATAGCCAATGCCGATTGAAGCAGCCCCAGATCATGGATGCCTGAAGCGCCACCGTAGCGCTTAATCTGGTCGTGGTGGATCTCTAGCACTTCATCCAGACCGAGGAACACTGGATTCATTGGTCAGTCCGCCAGGCGCTTCAGAGCACGACCGTACTTACGATTCGCCGAATCGAGTGCCTTCTCAAACTTCTTGCGTCGCTTGGCGTCTCGCACCGGCGCAACAACGAGGACCTGACCATCGGTAGAGATGTCCAGCAGCGTGTCAGCGTCGATCTTGAGCAAATCCAGCACCGCCCGGTCGACGACCAGCGCCAAACTGTTGCCATGTTTGGTCAGCTTCTTGATCATTGCAGGACCCCCAGTGATCTAACAGTGTGATAACATTGTAGCACCAGAGGCGGCACGTGTCAAATCCATATCGTGCCATGTGGGTAAACAGCGGAGGCCTGTTGCAAAGCTGCAAGCGGCTTTCTGGCGGCCACGATTCAACTACCGAACTCCGGCCGGCGGCGCTGGAGTTGGTTTTGCAGCCGCTGCACGATCGAACTGTGCATCTGGCTGACGCGGCTCTCGGAGAGATCGAGCGTGGCGCCGATCTCCTTCATGGTCAGCTCTTCGTAGTAGTAGAGAATGATGATCAGCCGCTCGTTGCGATTGAGCCCCTTGGTGACCAGCCGCATCAGGTCGTTTTTCTGGATGCGTTTGGTGGGGTCTTCGCCTTTCTTGTCTTCGAGGATGTCGATCTCGCGGACGTCCTTGTAGCTGTCGGTCTCGTACCACTTCTTATTGAGGCTGATCAGGTTGACGGCGTTGGCGTCGAGAATCATCTTCTCGAGTTCGGGCACGGTGATGTCCAGTTCTTTGGCCAGTTCGTTCTCGTTGGGACTGCGGCCAAGTCGGGCCTCGAGGTTTCTCATGGCCTCGTTGAGCTTGCTGGCCTTGGAGCGGACCAGCCGGGGCACCCAGTCCATGGTCCGCAGTTCGTCGAGCATCGCGCCGCGAATCCGCGGCACGCAATAGGTCTCGAACTTCACACCCCGCGAGAGGTCGAAGGCGTCGATGGCGTCCATCAGCCCGAACACACCGGCCGAGACCAGGTCGTCCAACTCGACCCCTTCGGGCAGCCGGGACCAGATCCGCTCGCCGTTGTACTTGACCAGCGGCAAGTAGATCTCCACCAGCCGGTTGCGGAGTTCCCGATTCGAGATGTCCCGCTTGAACTCGATCCAGAGTTGCTTAACATCTTCCGGGGCAACGACGGTTGCCATGCATTCCTCCGTGATGGTGCTTCGCTGCACCGCTTATCTGAGATCCCTCTCGACACGTCCCTCAAGGCATCGCTAAACTCAACGCATTCGGTCCACTTTAACAGCTCATCGACTGCCGACACTGCTCACTGCATATCGGTTGTGGAAGGCTGGGGGTTGAATCGTTTTTTGCCATTTTTCCAGATTGGGTAGCTTCCTCCGGCAATTTGCAATTTGCAATTCTCAATCTTCAGCGTCCCGGCCGCGGCGGCCGTGGGATCAACCACGACATGGCCAGCGCTGTGCAAGTCGATTCCAAGCAGCCGGCGGCAGGCCCGGGCGAGCCGGCCGTGGACGTTCCGGGCAATCTCTGCCGTGGGGGCCATGTTCACCAGCGAGTGGATCGGTCCGCTCCTGTCGCAACCGGCAGCCGCCTTGATCGACGCGTAAGTCTTGACGATCGAAGGTGTTGCGGGGGTCGTAACCGCCAGGATCAGGTCGGCGGCCTGCCAGAACCGTCGGGTAATCGCGTGTGGGTTGCTGCCGGCATCCACAATCAGTACGTCCGTTTGGCCGCCAAGCTGCTGCAACTCGCCTAGCAAGCGCCGGCCGGCTGTCGCTGACCAGCCGGCGGTGCTTTCCAATCCCCAGGTGCCGGACAGCACACCGATGGCACCCGGCCCCCGCTGAAGCACCTCGCAGACGGTCCGCCGCGAGGCCAGCACGTCGGCCAGGGTATACCGCTGCTCGATCCCGCACAGAATCGCCAGGTCGCCGCCGTTCGGATCGGCCTCGAGCAGCACGGTGCGCAGGCGTCGGCGCGCGATTGCCACGGCCAGGCTGACCGCAATTGTGGTGGTTCCCACGCCCCCCTTGCCGCTGGCGACCACGACCAAGGTTGGGCGCGGGCCGGAAGCCGGGCGATCCGGCGGAGCACAGTTCCCGACAAGTCGTCGCAGTTCGTTTGCCTGGTCGTGCATAATCAATAGTCGTTTAGCCGCCGGGCTTGCCCGGCGCGTTTGCGTTCGAACGTATTGACACCCACCAACGCGCCGGGCAAGCCCGGCGGCTAAACGAGGATTTTCTATGAGTTGCAGTACTAATGGTCTGTCCCCATCCCCAATATCAGCCGGGTCAATCGCTGCGTGTCGGCCGTTTCAATGTCGTCGGGCACATTCTGTCCGTTGGTCAGGTAGCTCAGCGGCAGCTTGCTCGAGCGGAGCACCGGCAATACGTTGCCAACCCCAGTCGCTTCATCCAGCTTGGTCAGGATCAGCGCCGTGGTGCCCACGGCGGCGAAGCGTTCGGCGGTCTGCCTGAGCGTCTGCTGGCCGGCCACGCTGCTTAGGACCAGGTGGACTTCGTCGGCTTCGGCCTCGGTCAGGAAGGCCTTCAACTCCTGGATTCTGACTTCGTCCTTCGGGCTGCGTCCGGCCGTGTCCATCAAGATCAGATCGAGGTCGTCCAGCTTGTGGACCGCCTCGCGCATCTCGCGGGGGGTGGAAACCACTTGCATCGGCAGGTCGATGATGTCGGCGTAGGTCCGCAATTGGTCCACCGCGGCAACCCGGTAGGTATCCACCGTAATCAACCCGACCCGATGCTTCTGGTGCAAACGATAATTGGCTGCCAGCTTGGCAATGGTGGTAGTCTTGCCGACGCCGGTCGGACCGACCAGCGCCGCCAGCCGGCGATGGCCCGGGGTCACCACGATCGGACCGGCAACGGTGATCTCAGCTTCAATCATCTGCGCGATTCGCGCTTTCAGCAACTCCGGATCGGACAGCTCGGTACCGGGAGCCTCGGTGCGGATTCGTTCGACCAGGTCGCGGGCCAACTCTTCACTCAACTCGGCCTCAAGCAGGTCGGCAAACAGCCGAAACAACTCTTTGGGCAGGTCATGGCGAGTTGCGCGCGGTTGGTGCCGGCAGAGTTCCTTGACCATATCCTGCAAATTGGCAAGTTGCTCTCGCAACTCGTCTGAGGGGGGCACCGGTAATCTGCGATCGATGGGACCTCGCGGCGGCAAGCGATTCGACAGGCGATTAGGCACATTCACGTCCACCGACGCGGTCACTTCGATCTTCCGCGAGCCGAACAGCCAGCCGAGCAACCGGCCGCTGGGCACTTCGCGAGTGTGCAGAACCGCCGCGTCCGGTCCCAACTCACGCCGGACCAGGACCAGCGCCTCGTGCATCGTAGGTGCTCGGTAGGTCCTGACTGTCATGGCTTGGGAGGGATTAGGGATTAGGGATTAGGGGCGAGGGGTTAGGGGCATCTATTACCCATAAAGCCGCGACCGGTGGTCGCGCCCAGGGAGACAATCATGCGGTTTTTCCGAATCGCTGGTCGCGACCACCGGTCGCGGCTTTATGCTGGCGACACCGCCAGATGTCAGTAGCAGAAGATGAGCGGGCGAAGGGTACTCGAAAGGCGCCAGAGTGTCCAGATCGGTTTGGTAGGTGACGGTCTGTCGATGTAACAACTTACAGCCCAACAAGTTGTGCACACGCCCCCGGCATTGAGGGGCAAGGTGAAGTATCGTCCAGAATTTCCCGACCAAATAGGGAAGGGCCTTGTCTGACCTTGGTCATATCTGCTAGCCTAGTTTTTGGGATATTTGGCGATTGTGGGTGGCCGGGTTGGGCCGGGCAAGACAGGCAAACTAACCCATTGTGTCGGGCAGTTATGGCTCATTTGAAAAAATCTGTGGAGCAAGCCTCGGGGTACAAAGACCGGTGGTGGATTCCCCGGTTCTGGAACGGCATGAGCATGTCGGGCTGGTTCCCGCTGTTGGCCCGCAACCGCTTCCAGATCGGTGTGCGCTGTATGGTGATGGCGCTTATCAACACTTGCATCACGCCGGTCAACGCCGCCTTTTGGGCCGTTCAGGCGCTGCTGTTCGGTCGCAGGATTGCGCGGACCGAAATCAAGGATGACCCGATCTTCATCGTTGGCCATTGGCGTTCCGGGACGACAATGCTGCACGAACTGCTGGTGCTCGACGAGCGACACACCTATCCGGACACCTACCAGTGCTTCGCCCCGAACCATTTTCTGGTGTCGAGTTGGTTTTTCAGGCGTATGCTGCGTTTGCTTTTACCCTCTCGTCGGCCGATGGACAACATGGCCGCCGGGTGGGACCGCCCACAAGAAGACGAATTCGCACTGTGCAACATGGGAATCCGCTCACCCTACCTGACGATTGCTTTTCCAAACCGGCCGCCCCAGGACCAGGAATACTTCGAACTCAAGGACGTACCCCCCGAAGAGCTGGGCCGGTGGAAGCAAGCGCTGCTCTGGTTTCTGAAGTGTCTTACGCTGAACAGTCCCAAGCGGATCGTGCTGAAGTCACCTGCTCACACTTTTCGCTTGAAGACCCTGACGCAGCTTTTCCCCGACGCCCGATTCATCCACATTGTGCGGGACCCGTACGTTATCCTTCCCTCGACGGTCAATTTGTGGAAACGTCTTTATCGCGACGAGGGGTTCCAGACGCCCAAGTATGAAGGCTTGGAGGAGCACATCTTCCGAACCTTCAGCCGGATGTACCGGGTGTTCCAGCGCGATCGGCGGTTGATCGAGCCTTCGCGGTTCTGCGAAGTCCGTTACGAAGACCTGGTTGCCGACCCCATCGGACAGATGCGCACTATCTACGATCGTCTCGAGTTGGGAGGGTTCGACGAGGTGTTGCCGGCGTTGGAAAAGTACGTAGCCGACCAGGCCGACTACAGGACAAATCGCTACGAGATCTCCTCGGAAACCCGGGCCGAGATCAGCCGCCGTTGGAGTGCGTATATCGAGCAGTACGGCTACTCTCCGCAGGTGGCGGAGGTGTAACTCCGGCCGCGGGGAACGGATCGTTTTCGACCTGCTTTCTGAATGCTTCGTCGTCAGCCTTCGAGCTGATGCGAAACGGAAGGGCGCGGATCGAGTCGAGCGGCCCGGCAGCCATGTCGGGCATCGAGCCGCAGCCGGCGACCCATACACCGATACCGGCTGCTAACACAACCGCGCAGGCGCGACGGATCTGGCGCTTGAGGCTTGTCATCTCTCGGCTTCTCGAACCGTCGGGCTACATTTCCGGCTTCGACAGCCCCACCCAGTCTTTCATCGAATCGACTCGCTTGGGCTCTTCGCGGCGAAACAGTGAATCCCACCACGACTTCTTTTGCTTTTTCGGTTCCCGCAGGTATCGGGGGTCTTTGGGCTCCCGGATCCACGAGAGATAGCGTTTGGTCGGCCTTTTCTTTGCGTCGGGCTTCTTCCACCTGAGCGCGTCTACGGCCTGGGCGAAGAACTTCTTCGTGCCCTCGTTGAACTTCTTCATGTCGTCGTCGAGTTTTTCGAGCGGCGAGGGTCTAGCAAACGATTTGCGGGCCGGTCTTGTCGCCTCCTTCTTGCCAAACGGCAGGAGTTTCCACAGCGACCAGCCGTCCGCCGCGGCGGATTGGCCGCTGACCAGCAAGACCACCAGCACGGCGGCAGACAAAATCCCGGAGGTTTTCATAGTGTCAAGAAACTCAATCGTTCATCAAACCACAAATTTGGAGTTGGCGGGGGACTGGGGCGAGAGTCTCGCAAAAACGGCCGGCGGCGTCCAGAGCGATTTTGGCAGCCAGGGAGCCTAATCTTTGCATATTGTGCATGCGCCTCAAAGCGCCAATTCCGGAGCGCGGCCGTCCCGGCCGCCCAATGCACCCTGGAAGCCCGCGCTCCGGGTTGCCCCATTGTTTGCAATTGTCGTTTCGCATAGCATAGTTGCCATGTTAAAACAGCGAATTGGCTTCATTGGTGCCGGGCAGATGGCCACGGCATTGGGTCAGGGGTTTGTCAAGGCGGGTCTGGTGGCAGCGGAAAACCTGCTGGCGGCCGACCCGCTGAGCGGGGCCCGGCAACGCTTCGCCCAGGTCACCGGCGGCCGGACTACCCAGGACAACACCGAAGTGGCCGCGGCATCGGACGTGCTCTTCCTGGCGGTCAAGCCGCAGCAGATGGCAGAGGTTGCAGCCCAGTTGAGGGGCAAAATTACCGCCGAGAAGCTGGTCGTCTCCATCGCCGCCGGCATCCGCTTGGCTGCGTTGGCCGAGCAGCTTGGTGCTGCCGTCCGGCTGGTCCGCGTGATGCCCAACACGCCGTGCCTGGTGGGGCAGGGGGCCTGCGGGTTCTGCCTGGGCCAACGGGCCACCGCCGAGGACGCCGAGCTGGTCAGAGAGCTGCTCGGTGCGGTCGGGCTTGCCTTCTGTGTAGATGAGAAACTGTTAGACGCCGTGACCGGATTGTCTGGTTCCGGTCCCGCGTTTGTCTACCTGATGATCGAGGCGCTGAGTGACGGCGGCGTGCGGATGGGCCTGCCGCGTAACATCGCCGCCGCACTGGCCGCACAAACCGTTCGCGGGGCCGCCGAAATGGTCGTCCGCACCGGCGAGCATCCCGGCGTGTTGAAGGACCGCGTCACCAGTCCCGGCGGTACCACCATCGCCGGATTGCAGGCGCTGGAATCGGGCGGCCTGCGGGCCGCGCTGATGGCCGCCGTCGAAACCGCCACCCGACGATCAGTCGAACTGGGCAAATGAGGAGAATTGCGATGTCTATGTTCGAGGACAGCCGATATCAGTGGCGGGAGACGTACTTGGTGCTATTCGATTCGAGTGCCCGGCCCATGCTCAGGACGGTCAAGCGTACCCTTTCCGCGCTGGACGAGCGCTACACGCTGACGAATCTGAGCGCAGACGACCAGGGCCGGTTCGATTCGCTGACCTTGCTCTCGCCCGACGATTTCTCGGCCTTGGACATCTGCTATACCAGCGGCGAGGAGGTACTGGAGCATGCAGCCACGCTGCTTGAGGAATTGGAACGGGTGGGCGGGCGGCCCGACGACCGGGCCGCCCTGAAGCAAATCCAACAGTGCGACGCCCGCCTCGACGTGCTCCACTTCGAACAGGTTCCCGAACTGCCGGAAGACGATTACGAACCGGGCGAGATCCTCGATCCCAGCGCCTTGCTGCTGGTCTTGGGCGCCCTGGCCAAGATCACCGGAGGCATCGCCGTCGACCCCCAGTCGGGCAGCATAATCGGCGATGACCAGTGAGTTTCTACCTCAACTTCTGTCCGATCGACTTGACGACTTTTTCCTCGTCGGGGAACGAGCCGGTTTCCAGCTTCGAGTAGAACAATTTACTGTCCAGCGAGAGTTCAAAACACCCGCCGCTGGATGGGATTAACGTCAACCCTTCAAGCCGCTGCTTGTAGGCGGTCAGAATCTTGGTCGCCAAACTGACGGCCGTCGGCTCGTAGTTTCAGGCCGCGCAGTACTTCAACTCAATTTTCATCGAACATCCTCCTGGGGCAGGGAAATCACATGCCGCTACACGGACTTCCCATGAACTCTAAGCAAATAACTTGTACGAATTCCACCAAGAGTGGCACGTCCCTGAGCGCAGCGAAGGGCGTGTTTGGGGCACCTTGCCACGCCCTTCGTTCCTCAGGGCGTGCCACCAATTTGTACAGCTTATTTCTCCACGGGTCCTAATAATATGAGATCCTGGACAAACG
>JAUWHT010000099.1 GCA_030605745.1 Pirellulales bacterium
GGCTACGGCTGGTAGAGATGGTGTCATCTTGACCGTGATACCCAAGGGAGGAGCCGTATGAGGTAGTTCCTCACGTACGGATCTGTGCGGGGGGCCGCCCGCAAGGGCGGTCCCTACCGCGTTCCGACAGTAGTCAGTAGCCGAGTTTTTCTTCCTAGGCGCGGGGCGTCACCGCCTCAGCTTCAATCTCGACGCGCTCCACGTCGTAGCCGGCCGCTTGGACGTTGGCGATGGCCGATCGGATGGCTTCTTCCAACGAATGGGCCTCGCGGTGGAAGTCGATGGAAAAAATGCCGCCCGACGTGCCGGGGGTTCCGTCATTGCAGCCGGCTTCGAACAGCGCGTCGGCGATATCCTCGGTCAACTCCAACGGTCCAGAAAGAACCAGTGTGAAATCGTACTTCTTCGTTGCACACTAGCCTTGACAGAAATCGCGTGTGGCTCGTACCTCGACCCACCCTACAGGATTCCGACGGCTTCAGGTTGCATTTCGACGCGTGTGATGTCAAAGCCGCCGGACTGCACGTCTGCAATTGCGGCCCGGATGGCCTCTTCCAGCGACGGTGCTTCCCGGTGGAAGTGAATCTGCGGCACTCCTGCGATGGTGGAAATAGTGCCGTCACTGAGGATGCCGTACAGTCGATCCGCTTCCTCCTCATTGGGATCGGCACTCAAAACCAGTGTGAATTCGTGCTCTTTCATGGTTGGCTCCTCTTTGGGCATGACTGTCCTACGAATGCGGGCAGCGGTCAACATCACGGCGAATATCGCGCGCGTGCTTCTCGGGATTCCGTGGCGTGGACATCACTCGGATGCGACAACCCTCACGATCATGTTGCGGGCACCATAGTATGCCCCAAATGTGTGCGCGCGGACCAGCCGCCGTGACGCTCCAGCCTTTGCTTTCGCCGTAGCGGATCGCCTCTCGAATGGCTGTGTTCGGGTGCTGGGCCACCTGTTTTTGTTACGCGCTCTTAGGCTTCGGCTCCGGCAGGGGGAAGAGCTGTTCGCGACCGTAGACGACGTCTTCGGTAATCAGGTACTTGCTTTTGGGGTCTTGCTCAGGCAACTCGAACATGATGTCTAGCATCACTTCCTCGATGATCGACCGCAGCGCCCGGGCGCCGGTTTCTTTCTCCATCGCCCGTTTGGCGATCGCTTGCAGGGCCTCTTCGGTGAATTGCAGGTCGGAGTTCTCCATGGAGAACAGCGCCTGGTACTGTTTGACCAGGGCGTTTTTTGGTTCGCGCAACACCTGAACCAGTGCATCGGCATCCAAGGGGCTTAGGGCGGATACGACCGGCAGCCGGCCGACCAGCTCCGGAATCAAACCGTACTGGAGGATGTCGTCGCTGGTTACCTGCTGGAGGAGTTCGCCCAGTTCGAGATCGTCGTGCACGGCTTTGTCCTGGCCGAATCCGATGGTACGTTTTCCAAGTCGCTTGCCGATGATGTCGTCCAGTCCCACAAACGTCCCGCCGCAAATGAACAGGACGTTCGAGGTGTCCATCTGGATGTATTGCTGTTCAGGATGCTTGCGGCCGCCTTGTGGCGGGACGTTGGCGATCGTCCCCTCGAGCATTTTCAACAGGGCTTGCTGTACTCCTTCGCCGGAGACGTCCCGGGTGATGGAGACGTTCTGGCTGGTCTTTCCGATCTTGTCGATCTCATCGATGTAAAGGACTCCGCGCTGGGCGGCTTCCAGGTCGAAGTCAGCGGCGTGCAGCAGTTTCAGCAGCAGGTTCTCCACGTCTTCGCCCACGTAGCCCGCCTCGGTCAGCGTGGTGGCGTCGCCGATGGCAAACGGCACGTCGAGGATGCGTGCGAGCGTCTGGGCCAGCAGCGTCTTTCCGGAGCCGGTCGGTCCGATCAGCAGGATGTTCGACTTGTCGATCTCGATGTCCCCACCGCTGTCACCGTGCATCAGGCGTTTGTAATGGCTGTGAACGGCCACCGCCAGGACCTTCTTGGCCCGCTCCTGACCGATGACGTACTGGTCGAGTTGTTCGACGATGTGGCGTGGGGTGGAGACCCTGGTGAATAGCTGCTTGCTGGTTCCCCGGCGGCGGCGCTCCTGCTCCAGGATCGACTGGCACAGATCGATACACTCGCCGCAGATGTAGACGTCGCCCGGGCCTTCCACCAGCGGGCCGACGTCTCGATAGCTCTTTCGGCAGAAGGAACAAAAAGCATTCTTCTTGGTTGTGCTACCGCCCCGCCGGCCCGACTTGAAATCTCGTCCTGAAGGCATACCGTTTCCTTGTTTGCGTCGGCTTCGGACTAACCCGTTTCGCCGTTATCCTTTAACTCCTCTTGGAGTTGCGCTGCCAGTGCAGTTTTTATTGTTCGGAATTCCGCGTCGGTTAGCTCACCCCGGGAATGCAATTCGCGGAATTTTGACATCAATTTGCTGGCCGTGGGTTCCTGTTGTACCGCCTTGGCGCGAACTTTGCCGATCACATAAATCGCCACGGCGGCCAATACGGCAAGAACAGCGACCCATACGACCAGCTCTTCAGCACCAGCCTCCAGGAGTCGTTCCATGAAACCGCCGGCCCCAGGCCAAATAACTGCCCCAGGCCCAAATACTGTCCCCAGGTTGCTTGACCAAGGAACCTACCCTTACATTATGCACATTTAGGGGAAGGGGAAAAGAGGGCGAATTGGGACTAGGGATTCGAGGCTCGGGACTCGGGAGGTTCAGTGCGCAGTCTTCGAGCCCCGAACCCCTTATTTCTAAAGCATATCACGATCTTTTCTATCTTCAACAATCGTCAGCTCTCCTCTCAAGCCGCACGACCGCTACAGCCGATACGAATTCTGTAGGGGTCCGTGCTGTCGCTGCGCGCCGCGATTTATCGAAGATCAGTGCCTTGTAAGGAGGGATTTCGTATGTGGCTTGTCACCCAGTTGCTGGCTCTGGCGGCGGCGGCGACGCAGGCAGGAGCCAATCCGTCGGCTGCTACCCCACCAATGCCCCAGACGATTGCCACCCGGCAGACCCTTTTCGCAATCCCCTTCCGCATCCCCAAACCCGATCACGTCTCGCAGGAGCCTGTCGAGGTGCAATTGTGGGTATCCGGCGATCGGGGTGCGAACTGGGACTACTACAGCAAGGCGGAACCGGCCCGGCAGCAGTTTATGTTTCGGGCAGGGGCCGACGGCGAGTACTGGTTCCTGGTCCGTACACTGGACCGCTCCGGCCGACTGCGGCCGGAATCGACCGGCGTGCCCGGGTTGCGGGTGGTGGTCGATACTACGCCGCCGAAGTTGCAGTTACAGGCCCAACAGGGCCCGGCCGGCCAGGTCACCGCACAGTGGAAAATCGACGAGCCCAACCCCAAATCGAACAGTCTGACAATCCAGTACCGAACCACGGCTGACGGCCCGTGGCAGCCGGTGGCCATCGGCCGGCAAAACGATGCGCGCCCTGCCGGGACGATCCAGACGGGTGAGGTGACCTGGTGGCCGCAGGCCGGCTCGGGAGTGATTCAGATCCGGGCCGAGGTGGCCGACACGGCGGGTAATCCGGCCGTGAGCCACGCACAGGTCGTGACTGGCCAACAGGCTGGCCGGCCACAGCAACTTGCTGGCAGCGGTTTGCCGCCGGGAGAACGGCCGCGAGTGGTCAACTCCCGAATGTTTGAGTTGGACTACGACGTCGAGTCGGTCGGCCCGTCGGGGATTGCCCGGGTCGATCTGTTCGGCACCCGCGATGGTGGGCAAACCTGGCAGAGTTACGCCACCGACGACGACAACCGCAGCCCGTTGCCGGTCACCGTCGACGAAGAGGGGATTTACGGTTTTCGGGTGGTGGTCTTAAACGGCGCCGGTCTGGGTGGCCAACCGCCGAAAACCGGTGAACTGCCCGAGGTCTTCGTCGGCGTCGACCTGACCAAGCCCACTGCCCAAATCACCGCCGCCAAACAAGGAACCGGCCACGAGTCGGGCCAACTGATCATCTGCTGGCAGGCCGACGACAAGATGCTGGCCGCTCGGCCGGTCACACTCTCGTTCAGCGAGGATCCGGGCGGGCCGTGGACTACCATCGCCGGCGGGCTGGAAAACACCGGCCGCTACGCCTGGCCGATCGACAACCGCATGCCCCATGGAATCTACCTCCGGCTGGAAGTCCGCGACGAGGCGGGCAACCTCGGCGCGTTCCAGACCACCGAGCCGGTCTCGCTGGACGGGTTCCGCCCCTCGGTCCGCATCCGCAACGTCCGCCCGCTGGGGCAATCGGCCCGAAGACCGCCAGCAACGCGGTACTACTCCCGCTGACGGCCTGCCGGATACGATAATATCCTACAGGGATGAGTGTTGCTTTGGGGAAAGGTGCTGGACATGTTGACTTGCCAAATACGTACCTGCTGGATAAAATAAAATAGTGAGTGCTCAACAGGTATACTTGGACACTTCTGTAATTGGCGGCTGTTGCGACGCTGAGTTTCGGCGGTGGTCGTTGGCGTTAATGCGGGATGTTCGGATTGGTTTGTTCCTACCTATAGTCTCAGACCTGACTGAGAGCGAGTTGCAGGATGCGCCGTCGGACGTGCAAGCCATCTATGATGAACTGATGACTTTCAATTGCGAGCGGATAGAGGAGTCCGCAGAGTCGCTGGCGCTTGCGAGCAAATATATTGCAGAGGGCATCCTTTTCCAAAAGCAGGAGGCCGATGCGCGACACATTGCGGTGGCGACGATTAACAAGGTTGACATTCTGGTTAGCTGGAATTTTAAGCACGTTGTTCGTTACGACAAGATTCAGCGTTTCAACGCCGTCAATGCGCTAAGAGGCTACAAACCTTTGGAGATCTATACGCCGATGGAGGTGGCTAATGAAGAAATTTGATGTATTGAAATGGATTCGCCGGGTGCGCGACGGGCATTATCAACAGCAACAGAATCTGTCTGCCGAGGAGAAACTGAAGAGGACCAGTGTCGAGGCGGGCAGATTTCGCGCCTCACGGCCGGAGAAAAAGGTGTCCACCGGCCGCTGAGGCCGCTGATGGAAATAGCCGTCCGCGCAACGCGTCGCGGCAATGCACCCGCGGGACGTTGTCCCCCGGCTATTGGTCGAGAATTAGGAGCTGTAACACAATAACTCGATCAATTGGGTGGCACGCCCAGAACGAAGTGATGGGCGTGGGGGCCGGAAAAACACGCCCTTCGCTCTGCTCAGGGACGTGCCACCCAGTTGCCGACGACCACCGGTCGCGGCTTTGT
>JAUWHT010000341.1 GCA_030605745.1 Pirellulales bacterium
CGCAAAAATAACCTGTACAAGTTTGAGCGAGGGTGGCACGTCCCTGAGCGCAGCGAAGGGCGTGGGCGCCCGGCTCAACACGCCCTTCGTTCCTCAGGGCGTGCCACCCAATTGATCAAGTTATTTCTGCGCGGGCCCTAAACGAGATGGTAACCCACCCGTGAAATAGGTTCCCCATGGAAATCCATTCCCAAACTCCGAACCGCCGCGGGTTCGTCGCCAAGTTAATTACGTTGGTGCTCGGCGCAGTTGCGCTGCTGGTTCCGGCTGCGGTCGGGATCGTCGCCTTTTTGAATCCCTTGCGTCAGAAGGGCCGGGCCAGCCGGTTCATTAAGCTTACCTCACTGGCCACACTACCCGAGGACGGCACGCCGCGGAAGTTCCCCGTTATCGCCGATCGAACCGACGCCTGGAACCGCTTCCCGAACGAGCCGATCGGGGCCGTCTTCCTACGCCGCGTCGGCAAGGACAAAGTCCGGGCGCTCCATGTGGTCTGTCCCCATGCCGGCTGCTCGATTGTGTACGACGGTTCGTCCGGCGGCGGGAAGTTCTTCTGTCCTTGTCATGCCGCCAGCTTCGGACTGGCCGGTGAACGTCTGGACAAGACCTCGCCCAGTCCACGCGACATGGATACGCTCGAGGTCGAAATTCGCAACGGGGCCGAGGTCTGGGTGAAGTTTCGGGACTTCCAGACCGGCACCTCCAAGAAAGTCGCACAAGCATGAAATCTCTGCTCAGTTGGATTGACCGGCGCAGCGGCCTGGCCGAGGTGCTGGGAAAGTGGCTCGACAATCCGGTGCCGGGCGGTGCCGGTTGGTTGAAGGTCTGGCCCTACACGATCCTGTTTGCCTTCTGTGTGCAGGCCATCACCGGGTTCTTCCTGTGGACCTACTACAGCCCCGGGGCACAGACCGCCTGGGAAAGCGTTTATTTCCTGCAGTACCACGTGGCCGGCGGATGGCTGTTGCGGGCAGTACACCACTACTCAGCCCAGATGGTCCTGGTGCTCATCGGGATCTACCTGATCCAGACGATCCTGAGCGGCGCCTACCGTGCTCCCCGCGAGTTGGTCTTTTGGGCCGCCGTGCTGATGGGTCTGTTCTCGCTCGGCCTGGTGCTGACCGGCGACCTGTTGGCCTGGGACCAGAACAGCTATGCGTGCACCCAAGTGCGGACCAGGTTTCTCACGCTGCTGCCGTGGATCGGCGGCGGCCTGTTCAAGGTGGCCGTGGGCGGCCCGGCCTTCGGACACCTTACGCTGACGCGGTTCCTCGCACTGCACGTCGGGCTGTTCGGGGGCGGTTTCCTGATGCTGCTGATATTACACGGTGTGCTGGCACGCCGGGCCGATGCACTCGAAGCGGCCGAAGCAAACCAAACCGGCCACCTCTGGCCGGACCAGACCGTCCGCAACGCCGTTGCCTGCCTGGGGGTGCTGGTGATCGTGCTGCTGCTGGCGCTGCGGCACGGCGTAACCGGCGAGCACGCCGGCGTGGTGCTCGGCTCCCCGGCCGATCTGGACCCGGCCAATCTGTACGCCGCCGCTCGACCCGAATGGGCGTTCCTCGGACTCTACGAGTTCTCCCACCTGTTCCCCGGGGAGTGGGCGATTCTGCCCATCTTCGTCATTCCCGGGCTGCTGTTGTGCATTGTTCTGGTGATGCCGTTTGTTGGACGTGGTAAGCCGGGCCATTGCTTCAACGTGACATTCACGATGGTAATCCTGATCGGCATTGTCGCCCTTTCGTTCCGCTCGGTGGCGAAGGACCGGGCCAATCCGGACCACCAGGCCGCAATTGCCGCCGAGCAAGCGCAGGCCGATCGCGTCCGGGAACTCGCCCGCGGATTCGGCGGCATCCCCGCCGGCAGCGCCCTGACGCTGCTGCGCGACGATCCCAAGACCCAGGGCCCGAAGCTTTTCAAGCAGCACTGTGCAAGCTGCCACGACCACGTGGACGCCCACGGTAAGGGCATCAAGGCGGAGGAGGTATCCGCGCCCAACCTGTTCGGCTATGCCGACCGCCGCTGGGTCGCCGGCTTCCTCGACCCGGAGAAGATCGCCAGTCCCGATTACTTGGGCAACACGAAGTTCCGCAGAGGCGACATGGTCGGCTTTATCAAGGAGACGCTTGCCGAGTTGGAAGACGACGAGAAACAAGACGTCGAAAAGATTGTCATGGCTCTATCAGCCGAAGCCCGGTTGAAATCCGCGCGCGACCTCGACGCCAAGAGCGCCAAGCAAATCCAACAGGGCCGGCAGTTGCTGGTGGACGATTACGGCTGCGTCGACTGCCACAAGTTCCACGACAAGGGATCGCTGGGCGACGCCCCGGACCTGACCGGCTACGGCTCACGGGAGTGGACCATTGCGATTATCAGCAACCCAGCCCACAAGCAGTTCTACGACCGGCAGAACGACCGCATGCCGGCCTACGCCGAAGAGCCCGACGACTCGGCCCAAAACACCCTCAGTGCCCGGGACATCGGCCTGATAACCGACTGGCTCCGGAAGTAGGGTATCCGAGAATGAATATCGAATATCGAACAAGGAATGTCGAAGTACGAAGTGCATTCATCCTTCGACATTCCTTGTTCGATATTCGATATTCGCGTTGACTCAGTATATTATTTTCTGTGACTCGCCCCTAGTCCCTGGCCCCTCGCCCCTAACCCCCCATTTCGGCCATCAGCAGTTTTATATCGTCCCAAGTGGGTTTTTTGGCGGCCGGGTTTCTCAGCAGGTAGGCCGGGTGATAGGTGCAGAGGACCTTGATCCCGCGATAATCGTGGAACCGGCCACGCAGCCGTCCGATCGGGGCGGTGGTCTCGAGCAGGTTCTGGGCGGCGACCGCTCCAAGGCAGCAGATGAACTCCGGCTGGATGACGGCCAGTTGGCGGTCGAGGAACTCGCGGCAGTTGGCCGCCTCGGCCGGCAGCGGGTTGCGGTTGCCCGGCGGCCGGCAGCGGAGGATGTTCATAATGTAGACGTCCTTGCGCCGCAGCTTCATGCCCTTCTCGATAATGTCGGTTAGCAGCTTGCCGGCCCGGCCTATGAACGGCTCGCCTTGACGATCTTCGTCCACCCCGGGCGCCTCACCGACGAAGACGAGCCGGGCGTGCGGACTGCCCGCTCCGAAGACGGTGTGTTTGCGAGTTCGGGCCAGTTCGGCACATCGGGTACAAGCGGCCACGTCCCGGGCCACCGCAGCCAGGGCAGCCGTCTGAACGTCGGATTGCGGCTGGTCCCGTGCCGGCTCGATGGCCGGAGTGGCTGCCGGCTCGACCTGCGGCACCTTGCCCAAGTGTGTCACCCCGGCCCGCTGGAGGCTCTCCAGCCGCTGCACCATCGCCCGGACCGCCTGCGTTTTTTGCATCATGCCGACAGTATAAGGTCCGGCTGGCATTCTGGAACGGGGGGGAGGGAAAGAAGGATGAAGGATGAAGGATGAATTCACATCTTTCGTCGGGACTGGAACAGGTGGGCCGGGCGGACTATCATGGGTAGAAAGTGCTTTCCTCGGTGGTCCCCAGGTGAGGGGTTTAATGGGAGTTCCACAGGTTGTTATCGTCGGTCGGCCGAACGTCGGCAAATCGAGCGTGTTCAACTGGCTTTGCGGGCGCCGGATCGCGATTGTTGATGCCACTTCTGGGGTTACGCGCGATCGGCTCACACACCTGATCGACGTGCATGGTCGCTTTGCCGAGTTGGTTGACACCGGCGGGATGGGGATCGAGGACAGCGACAACTTGTCCGAGCACATCGAGGCCCAGATCGAGCTGGCCATCGACTCGGCCGATGTAATCCTGTTTGTGGTTGACAGCCACGACGGCCCGACGCCGTTAGACCAGGAAGTGGCCAAGCGGCTGCGCTATGTGACTGCGACGGTGCTGTGCCTGGCCAACAAGACCGATCACGAGAGTCTCGACTCGCAGGCCGCCGAGGTCTACCGTCTGGGCCGCAAGGTTCTGGCCGTAAGCGCGAA
>JAUWHT010000445.1 GCA_030605745.1 Pirellulales bacterium
ACCGTTTAGCCGCCGGGCTTGCCCGGCGCGTTGCTGGGTGTCAATATGCTCCAATGCAAACGCGCCGGGCAAGCCCGGCGGCTAAACGACTATGAGTTCATCGTGGTTTCAGCTTAGTGGTTGGGGAAGTATTTTTCTCCCCAGCACGACGTTTGGGAAGCTGGTCCTTGACATCCAGGTTGATTTGCAGGAGGATCTTCCGCACCGAGGGCGAATACGGATTGGCGGTGAAGTCGGCGCCGAGCTGGTGGAGCATCGATCCGAATTCGATCCCATTGGCCTTGGAAACGGCGCGTTCCAGGCCCGGCACTATGCCCGCCTTCACGTCCTTGTCGGTAACCAACTCCACGATCCGCAGGGTCCTGAGCGTGCCGGAGTCGACCGGTATGGCGTGGCCGCCGATTGCCGATTGCACGACGTAGGCAACCGAGAAGTTGGTTGCCCCGTCGAGTTTCTTCAGCCATTTGACGGTAGGACCAAGATTCTGCTTCAGCCGATCTTCCAGGTCGAAGGCATAGATCGCCTCGAAGATGCTCTGCAGGACACGTTTGAATCGATTGGCGGCGGTGCTGGGGTCGGGCAGTCCCGACATCACTTCCGAAAGCTCCGCGATCGTGGTCACCCGAATCTCGTTCCAGTCGAAGAACGTGTGTACCAGGGCCGCAAAGGCCTCTTCCGCCGCTTCGTAATGGGCATCTTCCAAGCAGCAGGCCAGCAGCAGGTGTTCCAACACCGGTCGATCGGCGTCGGGTTTGACCGGCTTGTAGTGCTTCTTGAGAACCTTAGAAACGTTGGCGAACTGTGCCGTGCGACTAATCGATGCCATCAGAGTTGCTCTCTAAGTTTAACTGATCTACCGTTTAGCCGCCGGGCTTGCCCGGCGCGTTGGATGGCATCAATACGCTCCAGCGCAAACGCGCCGGGCAAGCCCGGCGGCTAAACGACTATCGGAAACGTCAACGACCTTTCAAATCCCGATCGAGGATTTCAGATATCTCGATCGACCGCTTCACCCCCCGGTCCAACACGAAACTGAGCCGTGGGGTGTAGCGCAGCTCGAGCCGCCGAGCGATCTTCGACTGAAGGAATCCGGCTGCACTCTGTAAACCCCGAAGACTCAAGTTCTGCCGCGACTGGTCCCCCATCACCGATACGTGCACCTTGGCGTACCGCAGATCGGCGGAAACCTCGACGTATGTCACCGTCACGTCCTGGATGCGAGGGTCCTGCAATTCGGCCAGGATCGCCATGCTTACCACTTCGCGGACGGCTTCAGCCACTTTCTGGACGCGTCGGGACGCCATGGTATTAGAAGGTTCGGGCAACCTCTTCGATTTTGTATGCTTCGAGTATATCGCCTTCCTTCAGATTGTTGAATCCGGCCAGCTTCATGCCGCATTCGAGCCCTTCGCGGACTTCGCGGGCGTCGTCCTTCTCTCGCTTCAGCGAGTCCAGCTTGTAGTCGCCGATCAGCCGGCTTTCGCGGACCACGCGAACTCGCGAGTTCCGCTCGATATTGCCCGCCAGCACCCGGCACCCGGCAATCGTGCCAAGCCGGCTGATGTGGAACGTCCGTTGCACCAGGGCCCGGCCCAAGTCCTTTTCAAGTTGTTCGGGTTTGAGCATACCTTCCAGGGCCGCTTTAAGGTCTTCGGTAAGCTGGTAGATGATCTCGTAGCGGCGGATCTGGACGCCACGCTGCTCGGCCAACACCCGGGCCCCTTCGTCGGCAACCACGCCAAACCCAATGATCACTGCGTCGGATGCGTCGGCCAGGTGTACGTCCGCCTCGGTGATTCCGCCCACGGTCGTCTGGAGAATCTTGATCTGGACTTCGGGATGTTCCAGCTTGGTCAGTTCCTTGCGGATCGCCTCGATTGACCCGCGCACGTCGGCCCGCAAGATAATGTTCAGCGTTTGCACCTCGTCCTCTTCCAACCGCTCGAAGAGGTTCTCCAGGGTGACGTGTGGTCTGGTGATGGTGAGTTCCCTTTGGCGGGCATAGGCAGCCCGCTGCTCGGCCAGGTGGCGTGCCTGGGAGATGTCTTGCAGTGCGTAGAAGCGATCGCCGGCGCCCGGGGGTACGTCCAGTCCCGTCATGTTGACCGGCATAGAGGGCCCGGCTTCCTCGTGTTTCTTGCGCCCGTCGAGTGTATCGTACATGGCCTTCACGCGCCCGTGCGCCGCACCGCAGACGACCACGTCGCCCACGCGGATTGTCCCGTTTTGCACCAGCAGCTTGGTTACCACGCCGCGGCCTTCGTGCAGTTCGGCCTCCAGGCAAGTACCCACTGCGGCTCGATCGGGGTTGGCCTTGTATTCGTGCAATTCGGCCACCGTAAGCAGCGTCTCCATCAGTTCGTCGACGCCTTCGCCGGTTAGTGCGCTGGTCTTTATTACTTCCGTTTCGCCGCCCCACTCGGTGGGCAACAACTCGTTGGCCGCCAACTGCTCGAACACCCGTTGCGTGTCCACCCCCGACAGGTCAATCTTGTTCAGCGCCACCACGATGGGCACATCGGCGGCACGGCTGTGGCTGATGGCCTCTTCGGTCTGGGGCATCACGCCGTCGTCGGCGGCCACAACCAACACCACGATGTCGGTAACATTGGCTCCCCGGGCGCGCATCTCGGTAAACGCTTCGTGGCCCGGCGTGTCCACGAATGCGATCTGCCGGCCGTCCTTCTCGACGCGGTAGGCCCGGATGTGCTGGGTTATCCCGCCTTTCTCACCCGAGACCACGTCGATGCCGATAATCCGGTCCAACAGCGAGGTCTTCCCGTGGTCCACGTGGCCGAGGAAGGTGACGATTGGCGGCCGCGGTTTCAACATTGCCAGATCGTCTTCCTTTCGGAGGTCCTGCAGCAGTTTGTCTTCCAGGTCAACTTCTTGCTGTAAGTCGACCTCCACGCCGAGTTCCGCGGCCAACAACTCGGCCATTTCGGGATCGAGGTCGGCGACGATGCTGCTGATTGTCCCCAGTTCCATCAATTTGCCCAGAATGGTCGGCACAGGCACGCCGATCGCTTCGGAGAAGCTGCGGACCGTGCATGGAAGCTGGACGACGACTTTGCCCTTGCGTGGGGCGGCGGTGCTGATCCCGGTGCGTTTGATGCGTTTTCGTCGGCGGGCGCGGGGCCTTGATTCTTCTTCCTCGGTGCGTCGCCGTGTGGTAGTGGCCGCTTGTTTGCGCTTCAGTTGGCGGTGTTCGCGCCCGCCGAGGGTCGGATGGTCGCCTTTCAGTCCCGGTACGCCGGTTCGACCCCCACGCCGCGGGCGTTCGCGACCGGGTGTTCGCGGTTCGAGGGGGGCAACTATCGGCTCCACTGGAGCCAGTTTCCGGGGAGTAGTCTTCTTGGCGGCCGCCTGCTTTTTCTTCTCGTGCTTGCGAAGGTGTTCCGAAAGCGGTTTCGCGCCCGCCTTGCTCGCACGGATCGCATCGCGCGGGAGCTTGATGTCCGGCTTCTGGGCGGCCGATTTCTTGGAGTCCGATTTCTTCTTCGGCGGCACCTCGACGGTGGGCATCGGGGCCAGCTTGATCGACGGGGTAGACTTCTCCGGCGGCTTAGGTGCGGCGGCCCCTTCTTCCGGACGCTTCTTCTTCGCTGCCGCCGGCTTCTGGAGCTTGGGGTCCAGCACGGGTATCTTACCCGATACCGTACCCGTCGGGCCGACATAATCCTCCCGCCGGAACGTTTTGGTATCCAGGCCGGCGCTATCCGCTTCGCCCACGGCCACGGCCGATGCCGACCGGGCGGCCGGCTTCTTCCCCCTGCCCATATATGCGCTGACCTTGGCCACTTCTTCGTCCGACAGGCTGGCCAGCGCAGACCCCTTCCCCGTGATACCTGCTCTGGTGCAGATATCGACCAGCATCTTGCTGTCGAGCTTCAGTTGTTTCGCTAGCGCGTATATTCGGATGGCCATTATTCTTCTGTCGGCTGTAAAGGTCCCAACTGCCGATCTTCAGCAAGCTGTGCGGGCTGCGCCGTTGCGGTGGCGTCGTCGGGTGGCCGGTCGGCAGATTCCAGGGTTGGCGCGTCGGTTGGTTCGCCGGCTGGCTGGTCGGTTGGTTCGGTTGCTGTTTCCTCAGGTGTGGCTTGGCCGGACTGATCGGCGTCCGCCTCGGCTACTGCAACTGCCTCGGGTGCTGCGTCCGCCTCCGCTGCCTCCGCTTCGGCCAAGGCTGCTTCCTCGTGTTCCCGCTTGCGTTGCAGCCGTCGCTGCTCGGCAGCCGCCTTTTCAGCCTCCTCGGCCTTGACCTCGGCCTGCCGGACAATCATGTCCACCTGCTCGGCACTCAGTTCACCCATTTCCATAAGCGCGTCCGGTTCAATCACCGAGAGGTCGTCGTATGAGAGGAACCCCTCGCCGACCAGTTTCTCGGCGAGTTCCTCTTCCACACCCTCTAGTTTGGCGTAGCCAACCACTGCTTGCTCGATCTGTTCGTCGAGTTCCTCGCGGGTCATGATCTCGATGTCCCAGCCGCACAGCTTGCTGCCAAGCCGGACATTCTGGCCGCGTCGTCCGATGGCCAGCGAGAGCTGGTCCTCGCGGACCAGGACGATCGCCCGGCCAAGCATCTGGCAGAGGATAACCTCTTCGATCTCGGCCGGTTGCAGCGCGTTGGGGATCAACACCTGCATATCGTCGCTGAATCGGACGATGTCGATTCGCTCCCCGGCCAGTTCGTCGACCACGTTCTTTATTCGGTTTCCACGGACCCCCACGCAGGCCCCAACACAATCCACCCGCTGATCGGTACTGCTGACGGCGACCTTGGTGCGGTAACCCGGCTCGCGGGCAATGGCCTTGACTTCAATCACCCCTTCGGTAATCTCGGGAATCTCCTGCTCGAACAGCCGTTGGACCAACTGGGGTTTGGTACGGCTGAGGATCACCTTTACTCGGCTTCCGGCCTTGCGGACTTCGTAGACGACTGCCCGGACACGCTCGTTGGCGTGATGGGTTTCGCCGGGTATTTGCTCGCCGCGTGGGAGGATGGCCTCGACGTTGCTCAGGGCGACCGTGGCGGCGCCTCCCTCGTAACGTTGGATTATCCCGGTTACCAACTGCCCCTTGAGCTCTTCGTATTCCTCGAACAGGGCGTCCCGCTCGGCCTCCCGGATCTTCTGGATCAACACCTGTTTGGCCGTCTGGGCGCCGATCCGCTCGGCCATCTCCTCCGGGGCCAGCGGCTCGCCGTTGTGGGTACCCGCAATCGACCCGTCGTCGCGATCGATCACCACCGTGATCTCTTCGTCCTCGCCGAAGTGTTTCTTCGCGGCGGAGACCAGCGCCGCCTCGATCCCCTCGAAGACGATCTCCTTGTCGATATTCTTGTCGCGGTGGATCGCGTCAACGATCCGCAGCAGTTCACCGGGGTCCATCGATTCTCACCTTCTCCTACACGGCCCGCACGTCCCAAAATCTTGTCACGGCACAACTTAACGAACTTCCCAATCTAGTAAGAATACCGCCTCAGGCGTGGACCGTCAAGCCGGTCACCGCCCACCCCCTGTTCTGGGGCCGTCGAATGGAGTTTTCGCGTGATTCTTGCAGGCGCAATAGCCGGGGGGCAACGCCCCGCGAGTGTACACGAAATGGCCTATGCGCTGTTGGACGCGGCTGCCGACGGCGCAATAAGGCCCGCGCACAAATAACTTGTACGAATTCCACCAAGAGTGGCACGTCACTGAGCGCAGCGAAGGGCGTGTTTGGGGCACCTTGCCACGCCCTTCGTTCCTCAGGGCGTGCCACCAAACCGCGACGCGTTGCGCGGGCGGCTATTTGGGCTGTTTGCGAAAGCTACTTCAAACGGCTGATAGCCGAAAGCCTACCCAACCCGCCGAATCATCACGGCGGTGGCCTGACCCTGCGGGGTCACGTTGAGGTTCACAAAACTGCCGCCCACGCTCACCTCACCATCAGTGACCGCCGCCACCGGGCACTCCGGATCGGGGGTCTCGTAGTTGAGCACCGGGAACAGCCGACCATTCTGCAAGGCCAGCAGACTGGCGATCAACTCGACCATCCCGCTGCCGGCCCCCAGATTGCCGAAATAGCTCTTCGCAGCCGTCACCGGCAGCGGCTCGGCCCGGGCGCCGAAAACCGCCTCTATCGCCCGGGCTTCCTCGATGTCGCAGCTTCGGCTGCTCAGTCCGTGGGCATGGAGGTGTCCGATCTCGTCGGGCTTCGCACCGGCGCTGCGCAAGACGGCCCGAAGGGCACCCATCATCGCCTGGTCACGCCGGGCCAGCAGTCTGCGACCCACCGCGGAACTCGACGCGCTGCCGACGATTTCGCCGTAAATGGGAACGCCGCGGGCTCCGGCCGCCGAGAGTTCCTCCAGCACGACCGCGCCGGCACCCTCACCCAGGACCATCCCCGTCCGATCACGATCGAACGGACGGCTGACAGTCGTTGGATCGCCGTCGCCGGTGGCTAGTTCCTCCTGCTGAATCGCGTGTACCATTTTCATCGGATGCAGCCGGGTTCCGGTGGCCCCGACTAGCATCATCTCGGCACTGCCGCGGAGGATGGTCTGGTAGGCCTCTCCCACGGCCGCGTTGGCCGCGGCTTCCCGCAAGGTAAGCGAATTGTTCGGCCCGCGCAGATCGTTGAAGATGGCCAAGTGGCTGGCCGGCATGTTGGGCAGGTACTTCAGCAGCCACAGGGGCGACATCTTGGGCATCCCCTCGGTCGCCCAGCGGGAAAACTCGAACCGACCCCGGCCGTCCAGACATTGCCGTATCCCCTCGGTAAATTCGTCGGCAACGGTGAGCATGTAATCGGCGCCGAAGGTGATCCCGCTCCGCGTCGGGTCAGTCTGTCCCGGGGCCCACCGGGCATCAGCCAAGGCCAACTGGGCCGCTGCAACTCCCATCAGGCACTCGCGGCACATGACCTTCAGGGCCTTGCGAATCGCCTTCTTCTGCTCCTTCTCCAGCGGACCGAAATCGTCGATCTTGCCTCGGAACTGGCCGGCAGCAGCGGCGAAGGTTACCGGCAGGATCCCGGGCGGCAACACTGCCTGCGGTCCCACACCGCTTCGACCCCCCAAAAGGGCCTCCCACAGGCCATCTTTCGTGCTACCCAAGGGACTGATCACACCCAGTCCCGTGATCACCACTCGTCGCTGCGCGGTACTCATGAACTCACCATCCGCGTTCCCAAACTGCTTCAATACCACCCCGCAAAAACACCGTAAACGACGCATTCTATCCCGACAAACCCATCGAGTCGAGAGCGGTCGGATGGGCAGCACAGTCAGGCCTCCCGGAAGACCTTGCAATTGACATTGACAGTGTGACGGCGACATGCTAACTTAGTGCGTTAACTTATGCTGATTGCATTTTCCCGGCTCCCATAATGAAAACGGCCCAGGAAACCACGCCCAAGTACTTCCGCATCATGCAGGAGATCGTCGCCGAGGTTCGCGGCGGGCGGCTTCTGCCCGGGGTCCAGGTCCCCTCGGAGAATGAACTGATCGAACAGCACAAGATCAGCAACACGACGGCCCGGAGGGTCCATCAGGAACTGGAGCAGGCCGGATGGGTTACCCGGATCAAGGGCAAGGGGACCTATGTTCGCGGCAGCCGGGTGGATCGGTCGGTGGATCGGATCCTCGGATTCACCAGGAACATGGTCGAAGCCGGACGCATACCTTCCACCCGACTGCTGAGCGCAAAAGTCCGCCGCCGGGACCGGACACTGACGATCAACTCCCGGCGCTATGTCCTGTCCGGGCCTGTATGCGAGATCAAGCGACTGCGTCTGGCCGACGGCATCGCCATGATGAGGGAGACCCGCTACGTTTCCGAAAGGTTGTGCCCGGGGATCCATAAGAAGGACCTGGAGGGATCGCTCTACGACATCTACGAGCACGAGTACGGCTTGCAGTTAATGCAGGTGAACCAGCGGCTTTCGGCGATCATTGTTGAGGGTCAGCAGATGGGTTTTCCGGACGTGGAGGGCGAGATTCCCGCCTTCTGCGTGGAGGGGGTTACGTTTTGTGCAAAGGAAGTAGTCTTCGAGATGGAGGAGTCGATTTACCGCGGCGACATGTATCGGTTTTCGGTCCGAGCGACGAGATAGGCTATTAGGCTGTTAGGCCATTAGGCTGTTAGGCTATTAGGCTGTTAGGCCGTTAGGGGCGTGAACTCGCCATCCCTAACAGCCTAATAGCCTAACAGCCTAACAGCCCTGAAGAGTGAAACCATGGATTCCAAGCAATTCCTCAGCGAGCTTTACAGGCAGCTTTACACGATCCGCGTATTTGAGACGCGATGTATCAAGCTCTATCGCCAGGGGTTGATCCGCGGCTATTTCCACCCGTACTTGGGCGAGGAGGCGATTGCGGTTGGGGTTTGTGCGGCCCTGGAGAAGAGGGATTATATCATCAGCACGCACCGCGGTCATGGACACTGCATCGCCTGGGGAGCGGAACTGAAGCGGATGGTGGCAGAGCTTTTGGGGAAGGAAACGGGGTACTGCGGCGGGCGGGGCGGGTCGATGCACATCGCCCAGATCGACTCCGGCAACCTGGGCGCCAACGGGATCGTGGGGGCCGGCATCCCCATCGGTGTCGGAGCGGCCCTGGGCAGCAGCATCCGTGGAGACGATCAGGTGACCGCCGTGTTCTTCTCCGACGGCGCGGCCAACAACGGCGTGTTCCCCGAGGCAATGAACCTCGCAGCCATCTGGGACCTGCCCGTGATCCTGGTGCTGGAGAACAACCACTACGCCGTCACCACGCCGATCGAACAGGTCTGCCGGACCCGCGACTTATGCGAGCGCAGCAAAGGTTACGGCGTGGAGAGCTTCACGCTCGATGGCAACGACGTGCTGGAAGTCTATGAGCGGACCAAGGCAGCCGCCGAGCAGTGTCGCCAAGGCAAGGGGCCAGTGTTGATGGAGTGCAAGACCTATCGCCAAATGGGCCATCACGTCAACGACCCCGGCACCTATATGCCCAAGGACCGGTTGGAATACTACCTGGCCAAAGACCCGGTGAAAATCGGCAGGAAATACCTGGCCGAAAAGGGCGACGCCACCGAAGAGGAGATCGCTCGGGTTGAGTCGGACGTGGAAACGCTCCTGGAGGAGGCGGTCCAGTTTGCCAAGGACAGCAACGAACCGGACTTGCAAAAGTTCCTCGAAGAGGTGGGATCATGCCAGTGAACGACACATCGACGGCAACCGTCGCGACAAATGGCAGGGAAATCATGTATCGCGAAGCGCTTAACGAGGCGCTTCGGGAAGAGATGTCGCGGGATCCGGCGGTGTTCTGCATCGGCGTCGGCATCGGTGATCGCGGTGGGTCGTACAGGGTCACTGTCGGGCTGCTGGAGCAGTTCGGCCGCAAGCGGGTGATCGACACGCCGATTTCCGAGGCCAGCTTCACCGGCGTGGGGGTGGGTGCAGCCATCACGGGAATGCGACCGGTGGTGGAAATCCTTTTCATCGATTTCTCTATGCTGGCACTGGACCAGATCATCAACCAGGCGGCCAAGTACCGGTTCATGACCGCTGGCGAGGGGCGAGTTCCCATGGTTCTCAGAACGCAGGGTGGTGCCGGGGGCGCTCTGGCCGCCCAGCACTCGCAAAGCCTGGAGGCGATCTACTATCATATTCCCGGTCTGAAGGTCGTGATGCCGTCAACCCCCTACGATGCCAAGGGCCTGCTAAAAGCCGCCATTCGTGACGACGGGCCGGTGATCTTCCTCGAGCACAAGCTGCTGTACATGACCAAGGGACCGGTGCCGCAGCAGGAATATCTCGTCGAATTGGGCGAAGCGGAGGTTAAGCGCAGTGGAAACGATGTCACGCTGATCGCGTGGTCGAACATGGTGCTGCGATCGTTGTCGGCGGCCGAAAAGCTTGCGGAAGAAGGCATCGACGTGGAAGTGATCGACCTGCGAACGCTCGTACCGCTGGATGCGAACACCGTGCTTGAGTCCGTCAGGAAAACCGAGCACGTGGTGATTGTCCAGGAGGCCGTCCGACGCGGAGGGGTGGCTTCGGACATCGCCTCGATGATCCAGCAAGAGGCCTTTGATTACCTTGACGCTCCGATCAAGATTTGTGCGGGAAAGAACACGCCGATCCCATTTAACCTCCGGCTCGAAGCCGCCTGCGTCCCGCAGGAGCAGGACATTATCCAGGCAGTTAAAAACGCATTACGACATCAGCAGCGGCGCGTGCCGCCCCCATAAAGCCGCGACCGGTGGTCGCGCTTTGTCAGGCGCGACCACCGGTCGCGGCTTTATGCCGGTGGAACGAACACATAAGAAAGGAGAACCGATTATGGCACTGGTAACCATGACAGACATGCTCCAGAAGGCAAAGGGTGAGAAGTACGCTGTTGGGGCCTTTAATATCGTTGATTACAACTCGCTGCGTGCGGTGGTCCAGGTGGCCGAAGCGCTCAAAGCTCCGGTGATTGTGCAGACGTCAGTCAAAACCGTCCGTTTCTGGGGCCCTTCAACGATCGTTTCGTGGCTGAGGGAAATTGCATCCGAGTCGCCCATCCCGGTAGCGCTGCACTTGGACCATTGTAAGGAAGTCGATTATATCAAGACTTGTATCGATGCCGGCTGGACCTCGGTGATGATCGACGCCTCGGCCAAGCCTTTTGAGGAGAACCTGGCGGCAACGCGGCAGGCGGCCGAACTGGCCGACGCGGCCGGCGTAAGCGTCGAGGCCGAAATGGGGCGGATCGTGGGCGTTGAAGACGACATCTTTGTGGCCGAACACGACGCGCACCTTGCCGATGTCGACGAAGCGGTGGCCTTTTGCAAGGACCTGAACCTGGCGGTGTTCGCCCCGGCCATCGGCACCGCCCATGGAGTGTACAAAGGCGAGCCGAAGATCGCATTCGACCGGATCGAGGAAATCGCCCGGCGAACCGGCCTGCCGATCGCACTGCACGGCGGCACGGGTCTGGCGGACGAGGTCTTCCGAAAGGCTATCTCGCTGGGGTGCGCGAAAGTGAATATCTCTACGGCGATCAAGTATGCGTTCATCGATGGTTTTGTGGATGATTACAACGCGAATCGGAAATACGAGCCGCTCGGGCCGCTGGGAGCACAGCTTGACTGCGTTGGGCAGGTGGTCACCCAGAATATCAAACTGTTCGGCAGCGAAGGGAAAGTTTAGCCGCCATGATTCCAATCATCATGCCGCAAGTTGGCCAGGATATTCCTACGGGGACCATCGTCCAGTGGCTCAAGCAGGAGAACGATCCCGTCCGGGAGGGCGAGGAGCTTCTAGTGGTCGAGTCGGAAAAGGCCAGCTTCGAGGTCGAGGCGGAGCAGTCGGGGATTCTGCTGAAGATCATCCGCCGTGAGGGTGAAGAGGTGGAGATTCTCCAGCCGGTCGGGTACATCGGCCAACCCGGCGAGAAATTCGACCAGCGGCCGGCCGACACAGCGGCCGAACCGCAAGCTGCCGTACCCGCGGCGGAGCAAGCCCGGCAAGAGCAACCCGCGCCTGCCACAGAGGCCACAGCACTACCAGAAAAGACTCTTGCCTCGCCGGCGGTGCGGCGGCTTGCGCGAGAAAAGGGCGTGGAACTGGCAGGCATCGCGGGAACCGGCCCCGGTGGGCGAATTCTCAAGGAGGACGTGCTGGCGAAGGGCCCCGACGAAGATACGGAAGATACAATCGTGCCGTTCGGGAAGATCCGAAAGGGGATCGCCCGGCGACTCACCCTGAGCAAACAGACTATTCCACACTATTACGTGTTCGTTGACGTGGACATGATGGATGCCCTGGAGTGGCGTCGCTGCTACAATGCTGCCCACGGCACGCGGATCACCATAACGGACCTGATTATCAAGGCGGCGGCGGTCGCGCTGCGGAGCTTTCCGCAGCTTAACGCACACGTGGACGGCCAGCAGATAGTGCTCAAGAAGAACATCAACATCGGCGTGGCGGTCTCCGTCGACGACGGCTTGCTGGTGCCGGTCATTGCCGAGGCGGACCAGAAAAGTCTTACGGAGATCTCGGAACTCTCCAAGAGGAACGCCGAGTCCGCCCGGCGCGGCGTGATGAGCGCCGGTCCCCTTGGCACGTTTACGATCAGCTCGCTGGGCATGTACAGCGTAAAACAGTTCGTGCCAATTATCAATCCGCCGGAGTGCACGATCCTGGCCGTCGCCAGCGTCGAGCCTCGCGTCGTTCCGGTGCCCGGCGGCATCGGCACACGGGACATGATGACGCTGACCCTGGCGTGCGACCACCGCGCCGTGGACGGGGCCGATGCGGCCGGCCTGCTCGGCGAGATCAAGAATAACCTCGAACGGATCCTGGACGTTCAGAAACAATGGGTATGAGCATGATGAAAGCACTGATTTTCGATTGCGACGGGGTGCTGGTCGACACAGAGCGGGACGGGCATCGCGTGGCCTTCAACCGGGCGCTGGCCGCCAAGGGACTGGACGTCGAGTGGGACGTGCCGCTCTACGGCGAGTTGTTGAAGATCGCCGGCGGCAAGGAACGCATGCGGCATTACTTCGACCGGCAGGGCTATCCCGCCGAAGTCGCCGACAAGGACGCCTTCATCAAGAAACTGCACAAGCTCAAGACCGACCTGTACATGCGGATCATCGAGAGCGGCGAGCTTCCGTTGCGGCCGGGTGTAAACCGGCTGGTCGACGAGGCCATCGCCGACGGTATGACATTGGCCGTCTGCTCCACGTCAAACGAAAGGGCGGTCAACCTGGTCGTCGAGAAGATGCTGGGACCGCGGCGCAAGGCGAAATTCAGCCTGATCCTGGCGGGCGACGTGGTCAGCAACAAGAAGCCCGATCCGGAAATCTATAACCTGGCCAAGCAGCGGCTGGGACTGGCCGCTGATGAGTGCGTGGTGATCGAGGACAGCCGCAACGGGCTGCTGGCAGCCAAGGCGGCCGGTATGTATTGCCTCGTCACCACTAACGGATACACGGCCGAAGAGGATTTCTCCGAGGCAGACATCGTATTTCCCGAACTCGGCGACGAGCCTAACGTTCACGTAACCCTGCAAGACTTAAGAGAGATTGCAAATTGAAAATTGAAAATTGGGTAGTGCCTCATGATGTTGGCAAGAAATAGCGGGGTTGTTATGCTATTGCCTCTCCTGTTGCGCCTAAATGTGCTAGCAGTGCAAGGAGGCTGGCGATGGCAAGGAAAGATCGGAGCAAC
>JAUWHT010000121.1 GCA_030605745.1 Pirellulales bacterium
TGATCGGCCGCCTGGCCGACGGCTTTCGTGAGGCGTACGACGGGCAACTGCTATGGATCGTGGCCGGCGAGTACGCAATCACGCCGGTTGACCACGTTACCTATCCCAACCGCGTGCTGCGCGAGGCCGGGCTGCTTACGGTGCGCGAAGAAGACGACGGCGAACATCTCGACTTGGCCTCCAGCCGGGCGTTCGCAATGGTCGATCACCAACTCGCCCACGTCTTCGTCGCCGGCGCCGATGCAGACACGACGGCGAAGGTGGCCGAGTTGTTTCGCAACCAGCCGGGCATTGCCGAGGTGCTCGTCGCAGAAGAACTCCACCGCTATGGCCTGGACCACCCCCGCAGTGGCGAAGTCGTCTTGATTTCCACGCCGGAAAGCTGGCAGGCCTATTACTGGTGGCTTTCGGACGATCGGGCGCCGGCGCTGGCCCGAACGGTCGACATCCATCGCAAGCCGGGCTACGATCCGGTAGAACTCCACTTTGATCCCGCCACAAAAACCATCCCGCTAGACGCAACGTTGAACAAGGGCTCACACGGGGCCCCAGCCGTCGACCGAACGCAGCATAGCGTAATCCTTTCCTCCGATCCGCTCCGGTTCCCGGGCGAGAGTGTGGCCGACACCGACGTGTTCGGCATCGTGCTCAGGCAGTTCGGACAGTAACGCCGGCGTCCCCGCCGGCATGTCTTCATGTCTTCGGACAGTAACGCCGGCGTCCCCGCCGGCATGTTTTGGCATGCTTGGGGGCATGTTTTGTGGTCACCCCAGTCACCAAACTTGATTTGACTGGACTTGCACTGTCGGGTATAATATGTGTACATACACGTACATGGCACAAAAGGATCACACAAATGGCAACGAAAACTATTACCATTGATCTGGAAGCCTACCGGCGGCTCAGATCGGCCCGGCACGACACCGAGTCGTTCAGCCAAACCATCAAACGGATTGTTCCAATGCCTATTGACGTCGAAGCGTACCTGGAACGGTTGCAGGCTGTTTCGATGAGTGAAGAAGCTGCACTCACCATCGAGCAGCATGTGCAGGATCGGCACAGACCTTCGGCAAGGGACCGATAATGGCCTGTTTGGACACGACGATCCTGATAGACCTCGCCCGGCACGGTGGGAAACGCAAAGAAAGGGCCTTCGAGAAATTACGGCAACTGGTGGACCGAGAGGAAACGCTCGTAACCACCCATTTCAATCTCGCCGAGTTGTATCTTGGCGTTGCACGATCCGAAAGTCCCGAGCGGGAAGAGCAGGCCGTCCAGGCCGTACTCGCCCACATCGGTATTCTGGATTTCGACGACAGGGCCGCTTGGCTGTTTGGACAGATCACCGCGCACCTCTACAGAATGGGCCGACCGGCAGGGGACATGGACGTGTTAATCGCGGCCACTGCAATGACGGCAGGGCATTGCTTGATCACTCGTAATGCTTCGCACTTTGCGAACATCCCGCAACTTGCCGTAGAAACATACTGACACCCGAGAATCGTTCCGACAGTGCCATAAAGCCGCGACCGGCGGTCGCGCCGGTTGACGCCGGGGTAAACCCCGCGGCTCAGCAGGGCGCGACCAGCGGTCGCAGCTTTGTGTGGCGCGACCGGCGGTCGCGGCTTTATGCGGGTGGGGTGAACTGGAAATTGCGGCTCTGGTTGAAGAATTTTAGCGGGTTGTCGTACACGACCTGGCGGATCAGCGACGCCGGATGGCCGTGGCGGCGCATCTCGTACATGAAGGCCGGCACGGCAAACGGGTCGGACGGGCCCCAGTCGGCCGAGCTGTTGACCAGGATGCGCTCCGAGCCGTAGATTTCCACCATGTCGGTGGCCCGCTCGGGCGTGGCCTTAGTGGTCGGGTAAAGCGTGATCCCGGCCCAGTAGCCCTCGTCCAGTACCTGGCGGATCGTGTGCTCCTCGCAATGGTCGATGCACACCCGTGTGCGGTCGATCCGGCTGTCGGCCCGCAGAATGTCGAGGATCATCCGGGTACCCAGGTACTTGTCTTCCAGGTGGGGCGTGTGGAACAGCAGTTGCTCGTCGGTCTTCATGCCCAGTTCGATCAACTCCAACAGCGTGGTCACTTCGTTGCGGGTGCACTTGTGCAGCCCGATCTCGCCGATACCCAACACGGTGGGCCTTTCGAGGAACTCGGGTATCGAGGCGATCACCTCGCGTGCGAAGCCGACGTCCTCGGCTTCCTTGGCGTTGATGCCCATCCAGCAGTGATGCTGGATGCCGTAGTTGGCCGCCCGTTTGGGCTCCCACTCGGTAAGCTGCCGGAAGTAGTCGTAGAAGCTGTTTGTGCCGCTGCGGTCGTAGCCCATCCAGAAGGCCGGCTCGCCAACGGCCACGCAGCCCATCTTGGCCATCGCCAGGAAGTCGTCGGTGGTTCGGGCGGCCATGTGAATGTGGGGATCGATGAAGTACATAGCTAAACTCCATATTCCTTCCGCCAACCCTCCCGGTACGGCAGGGAGAAAAGCGATTGGACTTGCTCGGCCCGATCTGGCGTATCGCCGGCCAGGATTTTCAGGCTCTGGCGGATATCCTCCAGGCGGGGGTCGTCGGCGACCGAACCCTCGGCCCGGTCGATACGGTCGAGGGTGGCGGCCAGGTCGATCAGTCTTTTCCGCATGTCGAGGAATTCGCGGTCCAAAACTTCGGTTGCAGCCATTGGGATAGGCATGGTGGTCCCTCGTGGAAATAACCAGCGCATTCTAACTCAAACTGCAAGCAAATGCACTGCAGGAGGCGACTCCAGCCGACGCATTGGCAGAAGCGCTTGAGTCGGCCAGTAGCATCAACTCCAGTCGCCGTATGGATTGAGGACGAAATCGAGCGGGTAGGTGATGTCCGTGGTGTCGGTGCCGCCGTTCTCCGAGTACGCATCGACCTGGTCGAAGTCGTAGAGCCAGATGGCAAAATTGACCAGGTCATCACTGGAGAGCTTGGCCCAATTGTCGTCCGCTTCGAGCAGGCCGCCGCCGTCCGAATCGTACAGGTCGGCCATATCATTGCCGCTCTGGTCCACGTGAGCAAAAACCTCGTCGAAGAACTTGACCCGGTTGTAGTAGACCCCGTTGCTGCGGAGCGAGACCTCGGCCGGTGAGCCGTAGAGGATATTGTCACCAGTCGAGCCGTATAATTCGGCCATACCATAGCCGCCGGCAGTGGCATAGTCGCGGACAGCATCTGAGAATAGACCGATGGCGACTCCCATCCCGTTAAAACCTTCAACCGTGTGGACTTCGTCCGACCTCTGGGTTTGATCATCTTGCGAGGTCGGGGGCAGCCAATGCGATGGCCCGGCAAACCAAACGCCCTTTAGGGCAGCGAAGTCGTCAAGGGCGTGGATGGGCAGGTAGCCGGTTACAATCTGATTATGAGGGAGAAACGGGAGGCCGGGCCTCCACACATGGGTTACGCATGCTATCCTACTTGCGATCCTGATCTCAACAGGGAGAGACGGGAGGCCAGGCCTCCACACATGGGTTACGCATGCCATGTCCATTCTCACCTCGATGTCATACATTCCGATTGCCTTGGACTGCTCGATATAATTCGAAACATTTCCAGACACTCGGACGTCGATCTTAACCGAGTTGCCCTGCACGTCCAGCGACAGATTGCTGGTGGTGAAGTCGTCTGGTTGGCCCCCATCGGCGATGAATGCTTCGTACTCGTCATAAAGGTGAATTAAACTTGTCGAGAAATCCATCTCCGTACACACCGGTAGGCACTGCCATTCCTGCGGCGGAAGGACGGTTGGTAGAACTGTGGGGTCACCCTCATCGGGTGACAGTGGAACGTCTGCCGGGGGCTCAGGCGGCTTGGCCGGCTTTGGTGCCCGGATTGGGAGGACCGAGAGTGTTTCTTCGGCCGTGGCCAGGGTGTGAAGCTGTTCCAGCGGGAGATAGCCTTCTGTGCGCACGTCTGGTGCGTCGGTCTCGGTGGCCTCGAAGCCGAGTGTGTCGAGCGTGCTCAGCAGACTCTGGAAATCGTTGTGGCCGCGGACCTCGACCAGGACCCGGTCCCCCTCAAAGTCGAAATTGGCCGAGACGAACTCCGCGGGGTTTCCGCCGCCTTCGACAAAGGCTTGGTATTCCTCGTACACTTCCGCCAGGTCGACGCCCACGTGGTACAGGTCGCCGCCCTCCATGTCGCCCGGCAATCCGATCGGTAGGGAACGATACTCGTCGACAACCACATCGATCATACCCGTCCGCCGCGCAGCGGCTATCGCCACGAGTTCTCCCAACGGCAGATAGCCGTCCACCCGGTTGCGAGCCACCACGACGACCGTCGGCTCGAACTCGAAATTGTCCAGCGTGGCCAGCAACCCCTTAAGATCACCAATGGCAGGAATGTGAACCAGGATACGGTCCCCGTCGAAGTTGTAGTACCTATCGCGGCTGGAGACAAAATCCTCCGGCCGGCCGCCGACCTCGATGAACGTCTGGTACTCCCCGTAGATGGACG
>JAUWHT010000211.1 GCA_030605745.1 Pirellulales bacterium
GAAGCAACACGGCGTCGATCTTGCCGGTGCACAGGATCTGGATCACCCGCACGTTTGGCGCGTACTCCAGGCGCATCGATCCAGCCAGGTCGCCCGCGGTGTAGGCGCAATAAGTGCAACAATAGGCGACAACCTTCGGCTCGAACGGTTCTATTGTGTTATTACCCATTTGGTGGAGTACCTTATCGGCAACTGGGTGGCACGTCCCTGAGCAGAGCGAAGGGCGTGTTTTTCCGGCCCCCACGCCCATCACTTCGTTCTGGGCGTGCCACCCAATTGATCGAGTTATTGTGTTACAGCTCCTTACTTGGCTACAGCGCTCGCCTCGAATTGCGGGTCGCCGAACAGTACGTCAACCTTGGTAATGATCTGCTCGTCGCGGTAATGCCGGGTGATGATTGCCTTGCGCGGACATGCCGCCGCGCAAACGCCGCAGCCTTGGCAGCTTGCCGGCTCGATAAACGCCACGCCCTCCTGGTTGATCTCCGGCACGTCATAAGGACACAGCCGCACGCAGGTCAGACAGGCGGCGCAGCATTCCGGATCGACTTCGGAAACGACACCCGAGCGGTAAAGCAGCGGGCGGGAGATAACCGTGGCCGCCCGGGCCGCGGCGCCTTGGGCCTGGCTGATCGATTCGCTCATCGACTTGGGCGCATGTGCCAGCCCGGCAAGGAAGAATCCCTCGCTGCCGAAGTCCAGCGGCCGCAATTTTATGTGCGCCTCGAGGAAGAAGCCGTCCGCATCTAGCGGCACCTTCAGCGCTCGCGAAACGGCCTCCGCCTCCGGGTGCGGCCGTACGGCGGCCGAAAGCACGAGCAAATCGGGTCGCAGTTCGACGGGCCGGCCCAGTACGTCGTCGGTCACGGTGACGCGCAAGCCGTCCTCCACTTTGACCACAGGCTTGTCTTCCATGTCGAAGCGGATGAAGACCACGCCCACCTCTCGTGCACGCTGGTAGTGTATCTCGTCGAAGCCGTAGGTGCGCACATCGCGGAAGAGCACGAACACCCGCGCGTCGGGATTGGACTGCTTGATCGCCAGCGAGTTCTTTACCGCCTCCTGGCAACAGACCCGCGAGCAGTACTGGTGTTCTTCTTCTCGCGAGCCAACGCACTGGATCATTACTACTTCTTTCAGACGCTCGGCGAATCCGGGCTGCTCGAGCTTCTGCTCCAATTCAAGCTGGGTGATAATCGAGTCGCTTTCCGGGTAGCCGTATTCGGTCGGCTCGTATGGCGCGCCGCCGGTGGCGACAATGACCGCGCCGCCGCCGACCTCAATGGTCCGATCACCCTGACGCAGCATCACCTTGAAGTTGCCGATGTGGCCGGAAAAGTCCTCGATGGTCGCGCTGGTGTACAGGTTCACGAGCGGGTGCTCCTCCACTTGCTCGATCAGGTGGGCAAGGAACGCCTGCGGATCGGTGCCGTCGAGCAGCCGGCGTATCTGCCGCGCGATGCCGCCCGGCCGCGGCTCTCGCTCGATCAGCGCCACCTCAAAACCCTGTCGGGCCAGGCTCAGTGCAGCGGTCATTCCGGCCACTCCTGCGCCAAGGACGATCGCCCGCTGGTCTACCTCCAGGCGAAGGTCCTCGAACGGCCGCAGGGTTGCCGCCCGGGCGACGGCCATCCGCACCAGGTCCTTCGCCTTGAAGGTCGCCTGCCGTGGTTGATTGAAGTGCACCCAGGAGCACTGGTCGCGGATGTTGGCCATCTCGAACAGGTGCTTGTTCAGCCCGGCCTCGCGGAGCGTTTCCTGGAACAGCGGCTCGTGTGTGCGCGGCGTGCAGCTTGCCACGACCACCCGGTTCAGGTTGTGCTCGCGGATAGTTTCAATAATCCTCTGCTGGGTGTCGGTGGAGCATGTGTAGAGATTTTCCTCGGCGTACACCACGCCCAGCAGAGATCGAGCGTACTCGACCACGTCGGGCACGTCTACCACCCGGGCGATGTTCGTACCGCATCGGCAGACGAACACACCGATTCGCGGCGGCTGGCCGCTCACGTCTCGCTCCGGCGGATACGTCTTTTCGCGGATCATCGTGCCGCGGACTTGCTGGAGCGATTCGCCGGCCAGTGCGGCCGCGCCGCTGGCGGTCATTACCGTCTCGGGGATATCGACCGGCGCGGCGAATGCGCCGGCCACGTAAATGCCCTCCTTGCTGGTGCGGCTAGGCGCCAGCGAGTCGGTCCGGCAGAAACCGAAGCGGTCCAGCTCGATGCCCAGCACTTCGGCCAACGGGGACGTGCTCTCGGAGGGTCGCAGGCCGACACTGAGAACCACCAGGTCGAATTCTTCCTCAGTCACTTGGCCGCTCTCGGTGACGTAGGCGAGCACCAGGTTTTTGGTTTGCTGCCGCTCTTTGACGGCCGAGATGATGCCTCGCTTAAACCTAACGCCGTAGTTCTGCTTGGCCCCCTCGTAGTAGACCTCGAAACCTTTGCCGTATGCCCGAATGTCGTTGTAGAAGATCGTGGTTTCCAGGCCCGGCACGTGGTCGGTGGCCATGATCGCTTCTTTGATCGCGTACATGCAGCAGACGCCGCTGCAATACTCGTTGCCGCTTTGCACGTCGCGCGAGCCGACGCACTGGATCCAGGCCACCCGCTTTGGCTCGGTCCGGTCGGACGGGCGGAGCACGTGCCCCTGGTACGGACCCGAAGCACTTAGGATCCGCTCGAACTCCAGGCTGGTGATCACGTTCCGGCAAGTCCCGTAGCCGTACTCGCCGCGCCGAAGCGGGTCGAATGGCTCGAAGCCGGGGGCCAGCAGGATGGCTCCTACGTTTACTGTAACGTCCTCGGGCAGCATGTCGTGGATAATTGCCTCGGCGGTGCAAGCGGCCACGCATTGCATACACTCTGAGCAGATGCCGCAGGCCAGGCAGCGCTTGGCCTCCGCCACCGCCGCCTGCTCGTCGAGCGTTTGTTCGATCTCCGCGTACCCTGTGCGCTCCGGAACCGGCAGGCGCGGCGGCACGGCGCGCTGCTTCAACGGGAACTCGCGCTCGGGCAATGGCGCGGAGGTGGGCTCCGGCTTCTCGCGTCCGGCGGCCAGGTCTGCGCCATGGAGAAAACGGCCGATCGATTCGGCCGCCTCGTGGCCCTGGGCAACTGCTTCTACCACCGACGCGGGGCCGCTCAGCATGTCGCCGCCGGCAAACACCCAATCCACGTTCGTTTGCAGCGTCAGCTTATCGGCATGGATCAACCGCTTCGACTTGTCCCACAACGGATCGCCCGCTCCGAGGAATGAGAAGTCGGACCGCTGGCCGATGGCGATGATTACGTAGTCCGCATCAGTCTCCAAGAAGCACGCATCATCGAACTGCGGGGCGAAGCGACCATGCTCGTCGAACGCGCGTGTGCATCCTTGCAGCTTCACCCCCGTGACCTTCCCCTCCCGGCCGACGATCTCCTGCGGCCCCCAGGCCGTGTTAAGGATAATTCCTTCCTCCACCGCGTCGCGGATTTCCCACTCGTAGGCGGGCAGCTTGTCGCGTGATTCGAGGCAAACGACCTCCACCTCTTCTGCGCCCTGCCGTCGGGCGGTCATTGCCACGTCGACCGCCACATTGCCTCCGCCGATGACGACCACCTTGCCGCTGAGCGCCGGTCCCTGGCCCAGTTTAACATCGCGGAGGAAGTCGAGCCCCAGCAGCACACCCTCCAGGTCGGTGCCTTTCATCTCGGAGCCGTTGGTGCTTCGCGCCAAGATCGCCGGGCGGGTGCAGCCGATGGCCAGGAAAGCCGCTTGGTAGCCCTGTTCTTTGAGGCTCTTCAGTGTGAAATCTCGGCCCAGCGCCATGATTGTCTTCACCTCGAAACCGGAGGCCACCACCTCGGCGATGTCGCGCTGGAGAACCTCTTCCGGCAAGCGGTAGCCGGGGATGCCCAGCAGCATGGTCCCGCCGAGTTTTTCGTGTGCCTCGAACAGCGTGACGGGATAGCCGGCCAGCGTCAACTCGCGTGCGGCAGTCAGCCCGGCCGGCCCGCCGCCGATCACCGCCACGCGGGGTTTGTCCGGGTCGATCTGGCCGACCGGCGGTGGTGCCGGGTCCTCGCCGGCGGCCCGCTGCCCGGCCACCCAATCGGCGGCGGATCGTTTCAAGGGGTTGATCGCCACCGGCTCGTCCAACTCCCGGCGATTGCACTGGGACTCGCACGGATGATGGCAGATACGGCCGCAGGCGGCAGGAAACGGATTCCGCTCGCGGATCAGATCGTATGCCTCGGCAAAGCGGCCGTCGCCGATCAGGGCCACGTAACCCTGGCAGTTCACCCGCGCCGGACAGGCCAACACACAGGGTGGGCGCTCGGCCTTGCTGATAGCCATCGCGCCGGGTATCGCCTGCGGATAACGCTTGTAGATTGCCTTGCGCGGCATGGTGCCCTGGTCGAACTCGCTGGGCACTTCGACCGGGCACTTTTCCAGGCAGTCGCCGCAGTTATTGCACTTATCCAGATCGACGAACCGCGGCCGCTTATGGACCGTAACGCGGAAGTTACCCGCCTCCCCTTCCAACCCCGTCACGTCGGCGCCCGTGATAAGGTCGATGTTCAGGTGCTTGTCCACCTCGATCAGCTTCGGCGAGATGATGCACATCGAGCAGTCGTTGGTGGGAAAGGTCTTGTCGAGTTGGGCCATGTGACCGCCGATAGCGGTGGTCTCCTCGACCAACGTGACGTGCAACCCTGCATTGGCCAGATCCAGCGCGGCCTGCATCCCGCCGATACCCGCCCCAACGACCATTACCGAGCCGATCTTGCCGCAGTTGCCGTGTTGTTTGTTCTGGTCAGTCATCGTCGCCCATGATTGCAGGGTCTCGGGGCTCAGGAATAGGGACTCGGGGCTCGGAAATCTCCCCTTGTTTTCAATTCCAGCCCCCGAGTCCCGAGCCCCGAGTCCCTTTTCACAGCAGCCCCTTTCCGCGCAACAACGGTGCCGGGTCCACAAAATGCTTCTTCCACCAGCCGGCTGACTTGCCCTCGCCGAAGGCCAGGGCCATCAACTCGGTCAGGTAGAATATGGGAAGGTTGTATTGTTTTCCCCGCTCGGCCTCGATCTCCGCTTGCCGGGTGTCCAGGTTCGACTGGCACATCGGGCAGTCGGTCACCAGGCATTCTGCGCCGGCCTCCTGGGCGGCCTCCAGCAGGTTGCCGCTGAGCTTCCGCACGACGCCCGTTCGGCTAAGCGTCAGGCTGGCGCCGCAGCAGTCGGTCTTGTACGACCAGGGCCGCACGTCCATGCCGATCGCCCGCATGAGGTTGTCCATGGGGGTCGGATTCTCGGCATCTTCGGCGTCGGTAATTTTGGGTGGCCGCTGCGACAGGCAGCCGTAGTAGGCCACGCCGGCCAGCCCCCGGAGCGGCTTTTTCACGTTCTGCTTGATGATCTCGATTAGCTCCGGCCGATCGAAGAACTCGTTGACGTGGTAGATTGCCGCCTTGCCCTCGTATGGCCCGTCAATCCAGCGGGCGGCATCCTCTTTCAGTTCCTTGTCCGCGTGTTTGAGCCGCTGGAAACAGGCGGAGCACGGGACCAGCAACTCGCGTCCTTCCCGCTCGGCGATGGCCATGTTGCGGGCCGGCAGGCGGACCGCCAACTCGTCGTCGAAAAAGTGCGCCGAGGAGGCCCCGCAGCAACTCCAGTCGGGCAACTCGCAAAGCGCAATGTTCAGGGTCCGGCAAACCGCCCGAACGCTCTGGTCGTACTCCACGGCCATGCCGTGCAGCGAGCAACCGGGATAGTAAGAGACCTCCACCTGGCTGGCCTTTCTTCACTTCTTGTCGAACATCTGGCGGACTTCGCGTTTGCCCTTGATCTTTCCCGGCAGGAATTTCAACTTACCACGCTTGAGCATCTCCCACGCGATCTTGATGTTGCTGAACAGATCGAGCGTGGCCATCTTGTAGCGGCCGACCATGCCGAACTCGAACAGCCGGCCGTGGCGGCGGACCGAGTCGAGAAACGCCTCGTGGAACTTGACCACCTTTTCCTCACCGGCCGCAATGCCCGAGGCCCGACTGAGCTGCCGCAACGAGTCCATCAAGTGCGCGATGTCAATGTCATTTGGACACCTCGTAGTGCATGTCTGGCAAGAGGCGCAGATCCAGATCGTTTTCGACCGCAACACCTCCTCCTCCAGGCCGAACTGGACCATCCGCATCACCTGGTTGGGCATCAGGTCCATAGCGAAGCTGACCGGGCAGCCGTTTGTACACTTCCGGCACTGGTAGCAGCGGGAGACCTTCTCCCCGCTACGGGCTTCCACGGCGGTCAAGAAGGCGGAATCAGGCCAGATGGCCGGGGCATCGATTGTGGCCGGATCGTTGAGCATGTAACGCTACAGCAGAGTTTGTAATTCGTCAACAGTTAAATGCGCCTGCTTCAGAATACGCGCCAAAGTGGACCGTTTGATGGGACGGTGTGCGGGAACCGTGAGTTTCAGAACTTCTGTTCGTGTATGCTTGTGAAGCCGAATGTGGCTACCCTTCTGACGGACTACAACCCAGCCGTCTCGCTTCAATGCGCTTATGACCTTGTCGAATCGAAGACTCGGCACCTTGGTCATACGGCCACTTCCATGAGTTCAGTGCCCGGGGGGTAAGGAATGTCATCTTCAACCGGCTCAAGGTAAAGCTCAATTGCTTCCATGATATTCCTCAGCGCCTCTTCCTTGTTATCCCCTTCGCTGATACAGCCAGGCAGGCCGGGAACAAACACCGTGTACCCGCCTTCTTCACTCGGCTCGAGGACTACCTTTAACTTCATTTCTTGATACCTCACACTGGAAGGCTACGTGTCTACGAAGATATCTCCAACTCGGCAGCGGAAACCAGGCAGGACATCCTGGCCGTCGAGTTGGTCGTTCTCGGTTAACACTTTGATGTCGGTCGCCGAGCGGTAGACTGTGACATTTTGCCCTTTCGGATTCACCACCCAGACCATCATCGTGCCGGCATCGAGCCAGGCCCTGACCTTGTCGTCGACTTCGGCCAGCGTATCGCCGGGAGAGAGCACCTCGACGGCAAGGTCCGGCGCGCCCGGCCAGAACGCTTCCTCGGGCCGCTGGGCCGGAAGGTGGTCTTTGTGAATAAAGGCGATATCCGGCGCACGAACCGTATCGGGGTCGCGAGCGAGCAGGAAGCCCGTCTCCGCAAAAAACACCTTCCCGAGCTTGTGCTGCACGATATAGTGGCCCAGCAACGAGTGTAGTCGGCCTCCGATGTCACCGTGTCTCCAACCGGCGGGTGCCATTTTTCGCAATTCTCCCGCGACCAATTCGTACCGATACCCATCATCGGGCATCTGCAAGAGTTGGTCGGCCGTGACGTATGTTGCAGTAGTCATCATTCCACCCATATTCCGCACAGATCTACCGTTTAGCCGCCGGGCTTGCCCGGCGCGTTGGCTGGTATCAATACGCTCGAACGCAAACGCGCCGGGCAAGCCCGGCGGCTAAACAACTATGTTATTCTATCAACGATGAGGCCCCACTGTCAATCCCCATGTCGTTGACCCAGATTCTCGACCTGCAATTCTGACGCTCACCGCCAACGGCCTTGACGAACCCACTTGCATCCCCGGCTTCCGGGTGGTAAAATTGAGTTGACAATTTGAATTGACGCGCGTGCGTCAAGTTTTGCTGCTTCACTGGAAACCGCGAACGCGAGCCTCTGGGCTTGAGTTACAGAAGCGGCACTTGAACCGCGCTCCCGCTACGACGGGAGCGTCGGCTGAGTGCTGTTCTGTAACACCCCTTCGCGGGGGTCCAGTGAGCGGCCTTAGTCCGACGTTCCCTTTTTTGTTGCGCCGGAAAACTCTGGTATGAACTATGAACATTGAACCAACCGCACCTTTAGAGTCATGCGAGGCATGAGATGACAGTAAGATCACCCGAACAGTTCCGGGAATGGCTCTTAAAGCACATACACCAGATGAACGAACTGTCCCGGCACCCGAATCCCGATGAACATACACTAGCGGACATGGACATTACGTGAACTGCGACCCCCGTACCTCGCGTCGTGGTGCGCCTGCCCCACGCCCGACGATAGACGGTACGGGGGTCGCTCTTAGATTAGAAAAGGCTTAAGGCCCCTACACACTGCGATGTCCTCAGGCAACGCGCCACACCCGGAGCACAGAAACCATACGGTCTTGATCTTCGATATGGAAAAACACACCCAAAGGATGAATGAACATGATCCGCACCGCCAGACTTCGGGATTCTCCTTGGACAGGAAAAGGTGACAGGCACCAAATCTGGGCAACATAAAGAAAAGGCGACAGGCACCAAATCTGCCGCAGCATACGCATCCTTAGCCAATCCCCCCAACTTTGTCAAATTTGGGGGCTGTCACCTTTCACCTCCGAGCAGCGGCATGGGAGAAAGGGCACTTTTCCGGCCCCACGGAATTTTTTTTCGGATTTCCGTTTTGACGCAACTTCTGTCATCATAACACTTTATGGCTACCCCCCCAAAGTGTCCGAAGTTCGGCAAATCTCGAGTTGACAGGACTTTATGGATGACTATAATCAGTCAGTATGCTAGCAGTGGTTGCTGGCACGCAGGGCTACGTGACCGGTCTAAAAAATTGCAAACCTCGCCCGTGCTGGGTATAGAATCAAAACAATGGGTTCAGGGCAAGTTTTCTCGGGAAGGTCCTGAGAACCCTGAAAACCCGTCAACGGTTGCCGCGTAACTTAGGAGGTCTGAACGATGCGTAGCTTCGCAACAATCTTGTGTTTGACTGCACTGTTTCCCACACTGGCTGCCGTCGCCATCGCCGAGGAAGGTTTTCGGCCGCTGTTCGACGGCAAGACGCTGGGCGGCTGGCACGGGGATGCCGACTGCTGGAGCGTCGAAAACGGCGTCATCGTCGGCTCGACCGACAACAAAGACCTCAAACACAACACCTTCCTGGCCACCAAGGAAACCTACAAGAACTTTGTCCTCAAGCTCAAGTTCAAGCTGCGGAATGGCAACTCCGGCGTCCAGATCCGCAGCCAACAGCGACCCGACTATGTGGTGGCCGGCTACCAGGCCGACATCGACGGCCGGCCCGAAGTCATGGGTGTGCTTTGGGAAGAGTGGGGCCGCGGAGTGCTCAATAGTGTGGACCCCGAGGGAGTCGCAAAGCACATGAAAAAGGACGACTGGAATGAATACGTGATCATCTGCAACGGGCCCCGTATCAAGCAGATCCTCAACGGTTACACTACTATCGATTACACCGAACAAAGCGACAAGGGTGCTACTGAGGGAATCATTGCCCTTCAACTGCATGCCGGCCCCAAGATGAAGATCTCGTTCAAAGACATCATGATCAAGAAGCTGCCGTGACGAACCCGGCGGACAACCAGATCGCAGTAATATCCGATCCTATGGAGGACCTTCCGATGGGTAAGAGTTTTAGAAACCATCCAAGGGATTCTCACCACACTTCGCGTGGAAGCTTCCTTAGAACGTGTTTTAAATCTCCCTTTGGGAGAGGGGCAGAGGGTGAGGGCGGCATGGATCACACCGCAAATAGCGGGGGTTTCTTGCCGAATAACCCTCACCCTAACCCTCTCCCGG
>JAUWHT010000120.1 GCA_030605745.1 Pirellulales bacterium
ACCCCGGAAGGCAACGTCTTAGATCCCGCGAAAAATAACTTGACCAATTAGGTGGCACGTCCCTGAGGAACGAAGGGCGTGTTGAGTCGGGCGCCCACGCCCTTCGCTGCGCTCAGGGACGTGCCACCCTCGCTCAAACTTGTACAGGTTGCAAACAACGAAATGAGACACACCATGAATTACTGCTTCCGAATATTACGCTGCTTGTTGATCGCGATTTTGGTGACAATCGTCGCCGTACCGCTTTGGGCCCAGCAGCCCGACAGTCCGGCCGTGACGGCAATCCTGGAAACCAACCCGAGCCAGCGGCAATTGGCCGAGTTGGCCGAGCAGTTCGGCGCGGGGGTGATCGAGGACGTGATGGAATACGCGATCGCCGGCGGTCATGTGCCGGTGGCGACGGCGGCGGCACGGATTCTCGGACGTGTGGGCACGGCCCAGGAACTGTTGCACCGTGGTGCCCGGCCCGCTCCGCTGGTGATGGCCACCCGGCATCCCGACCGGCGGTTGCGCATCGCGGCAACCGATGCGGTCGTCCGACTGCAGCCGTTGCGGGCGTTTGCCGGCTCGAGCTACATTCCGCAGTCGCTGGGGTTCTTTGCTGCCTCCGGCGGTGTGCGACGCGCGCTAGTAGCCGGCCCGAGTACGGAGACCTCGCGGCAACTTGGCGGGAGGCTGGCCGCCGTGGGATTCGAGGTCGATACGGCGGTAACCGGTCGCCGGTTGATCCGGCTGGCGGCCGCCTCGCCCGACTACGAACTGGCCCTGATCGATGCGTCAATCGACCGGCCGCCGGTGGACTTGCTCTTACAGCAGCTTCGTCACGATTATCGGACCGCCGACTTGCGTGTAGGTCTGATCGCGCGGAGCGGCTACTTGGACCGTGCGAAGCGGATTGCCCGCCGCGACCCGCTGGCGTTGGCCTTCTCCCGACCGCACACCGACGAGGCCTTCGAGTGGCAGATTCACCAGTTGGCGGCCCTGGCGCCGCGGGCGTTCGTCGGCTTCGAGGAGCGTCAGCGACATGCCGCCGAGGCCCTGGACCGACTGGCCGAACTCAGCAGCGCAGAGAACAAACTGTACGACGTCCGCCGCGTGCAGGGCTCCGCACTTGCCGCGCTGTATGTGCCGGAACTGAGCACCAAGGTGGTCAAGCTGCTGGGCAATCTCGATACGCCGGAAAGCCAGCGGGCGCTGGTCGAGCTGGCCAGCCGGTGGACCCAACCACTCGAGGTCCGCAAGGCAGCGGCGATCGCGTTTCGCCGCAATACCGAAGCGAACGGCATCCTGCTTACAACACAGGAAATTCTCCGCCAATACGACCGTTACAACCAGAGCGAAGAACTGGATACCAATACCCAGCAAATACTCGGACTAATCCTCGACTGCATCGAGGCCTCGACCCAGGCGAGTAGGCAATTTTCAATTTGCAATTAACAATTTGCAATTTGCAATTGTTGTAACATCCAATGCCCCCAACACCGCCCACCGCCGAGCACCATGAGACCGGGCCGCCGATTCCGGGATTGATCGGTTCCGGCGCGGCGATGGAGGACGTCTACCGACTCACTCGCCAGGTGGCCCGGTCTAACGCCTCGATGCTGTTGCAGGGCGAGACGGGCACGGGCAAGGAACTGATCGCCAAGGCCATCCACCGGCTCAGCCCCCGTGGCAGTGGTCCCTTTGTGCGGGTCAACTGCGGCGCGCTGGCCGAAAACCTGCTGGAAAGCGAGTTGTTCGGACACGTCCGCGGCGCGTTCACCGGTGCCGTCGGCAACCGCACCGGGCGGTTCGAAGCCGCACACATCGGAACTGTCTTCATCGACGAAATCAACTCCACCACGCCAAAGCTGCAAGTCAAGCTGCTGCGGGTGCTCCAGGAGCATGAGTTTGAGCGGATGGGCGATACGCAAACCATCCGGGTCGATACCCGGGTAATCGCCGCCAGCAACCGCGACCTGCTCGAAGAGGTCGAGGCGGGACGGTTTCGTGAAGACCTCTACTACCGGCTCAGCGTGGTCACCATCTACCTGCCCCCGCTGCGCGACCGCCGCGAGGACATTCCCCAACTGGTCGGCCACTTCCTGAAAATCTACAACCAGCAGAACAACCGCCACGTGCCACACGTCGAGCAAGCCGCGATGGAAGCCTTGCAGGCATACGACTGGCCGGGCAACGTGTGGGAACTGCAGAACTACGTCGAGCGCGCGGTGGTGCTGGCGCCCGGCGACGAGTTAACCAGTGACCTGCTGCCCGAGGCAGTGCTAGGCCAAAAACCCCGACGGATCGGCCGCCATCGCGGCGTGGACCTGGAAACGCTGGCTTCCGAACTGATCGAGTTGGGCATCACCACCGCCGGCTCGCAGGCCGATAATCTGCATGCCACGATTGTCGACCGCGTCGAGCGTGAACTGATCGCCCAGGTGATGGCCGCCTGTGAAGGCGTTCAGACTAAGGCCGCCGCCCGACTGGGTATCAATCGCAACACGCTCCACAAAAAGCTCAAGGAATACGATCTGGACAAATAGCGATGAAGAGAACCATGGCCAAGAAAAAACCAACGAAAGAACCGGCCGACCAGCCGGGCTTCGAGGAGGCGCTGAGGCGGCTGGAGGAGATCGTGCAGCTTCTCGAAGAGGGCGAGATCGGGCTGGGCGAGGCCCTGGCCCGGTACGAAGAGGGTGTGAAGCTGCTGCGGCAGTCATACAACCTGCTTCAACATGCCGAGCGGCGGATCGAGTTGCTAAGCGGGGTCGACGCTGAAGGCAACCCGGTCTGTGAGCCGTTCGGCGACCAGGCAGACCCCCACAGCCGAGGCATGGGGTAACCGGCGTGGACGCGGCGGGGGGCTTCTTCTACAATGATTAAGCAATTGAAGAGGAAACATAAAGCCGCGACCGTTGGTCGCGCCCAGCGGTTCGGAGAAAATCGCGTGGTTGTTCGTTCAATCGCGACCACCGGTCGCGGCTTTATGGGTCGGTAACCATAGACTGCGATGATAAATACCCAGTCGCCCTCGTTTTCCCAGTGTGCGGGCGAGCTGCGCGAGCAGATCGATGCGGCGCTTCAGGCTCGCAGCCAGTTAGCCCGCGGCTGTCCGGCGGAGTTGCGTGAGGCTATCCTCTACAGTCTGCTGGCGCGGGGAAAGCGTTTGCGGCCGATGCTGGTGCTGTTGGCCGCGGAGGCGTGTGGGGGCTCGATCAGGGCCGCCACGCCGGCCGCGTGTGCCGTCGAGATGGTCCACGCCTACTCGCTGGTGCACGACGATCTACCGGCCATCGACGACGACGATCTGCGGCGTGGGCAGCCGACATGTCACAAGACGTTTGGCGAGGCGACGGCCATTCTGGCCGGCGACGCCCTGTTGACGATGGCCTTCGAGGTGTTGGCCAAGGAGATCGAGCCACCCGAGTTGGCCGCCGCGTGTTGTGCCGCGTTGGCCGAGGCCGCCGGACCGTGCAACATGGTGGGCGGGCAGGCCGACGACGTGGCCGGACAGAATTTCGTTGGACCGGGTACCGACGGCCGAATCGGCGCGTTGGAATCGATCCATCGGCGCAAGACCGGCGCGATGATCGAGGTCTCGCTGAAGCTGGGTGCCCTGGTTGCCGGTGCCGGTGCCGAGCAACTTACCGCATTGGCCCGGTACGGCCGGCGGTTGGGGCTGGCCTTCCAGATCACTGATGATCTGCTAGACGTCCACGGCGACGAGCAGTCGGCCGGTAAACGGGTGGGCAAGGACGCCCGGCAGGGAAGGCTCACCTTTCCCGGCTTGCTCGGCCTTGAAGAGAGTTCGGCTCGCGCCGAACAACTGGTTACCGAAGCGTGCGAGGCGCTCGCGCCGTTGGGCGGGCGGGCCGAAGACCTGAAATCGCTCGCCCGACAGGTCCTCGAAAGGAATCGATGATGGACACACTTCTATCGACAATCAACTCACCGCAGGACCTAAGAGGTCTTTCGCATAAGCAGCTTGCGCAGTTGGCCGGCGAGATGCGCGAGGCGCTGTGTCGGCTGGCCAGCGCGCGGACTGCCCATTTCGCCTCGAACCTGGGCGTGATCGAACTCAGTTTGGCGTTGCACACCTCGTTCGATTTCAGCCGCGACCGTCTGATCTGGGACACCGGCCACCAGGTCTACCCGCACAAGATGCTCACTGGCCGCTACGACGAGTTCAGCACGATGCGGACCAAGGGCGGTCTGATGGGCTACCCCAATCCGGCCGAGAGCGACTACGACCTGTTCATGACCGGTCACGCCGGTTGCAGCGTGGGCACGGCGCTGGGGTTGAAGTGTGGCGACGAGCTGGTCCGGCCCGACGAAGAGCGGCACGTGGTCGCGGTGGTCGGCGACGGGGCGTTCGCCTCGGGCGCGATCTTCGAGGCCATAAACAACGCCGGCGGGTTGAAGAAGAACCTGACGGTAATACTCAACGACAACAAGATGTCGATCTGTCCACGGACCGGCGGCATGGCCGATTCGCTCGACCGGCTGCGGATGACGTCGTTTTACACGGGCCTGAAAGCGGAGGTGCAGCACGTGCTGAACAAGGTCCCGCTGATCGGCGACCCGGTGGAACACTTCCTCTCGCAAGTGAAAGACGCGGTGAAGGCCGGCTTGTTGGGCGGGATGTTTTTCGATGAGTTGGGGTTCCGTTACATCGGCCCGGTCGACGGACACAACATCCGCCAGTTGCAGCAGTACATGGCGATGGTGCGGAAATTCGAGGGCCCGGTGCTGCTGCACGTGGTGACCGAAAAGGGTCACGGCTTCAAGCCGGCCGCCGAGGACCCCGCGTCGTTCCACACCCCGGCGCCCTTCGTGCACGAGAATGGCTCGATCGTATCGTTTAAGAAGAGCAGTTCGCGGCCGTACACGCTGATTGCCCGCGAGGCAATTCTGCGGCAGATGCGCAGCAACCGGCGTGTGGTGGCAATCACTGCGGCGATGTGCCAGGGAACCATGCTCGAACCGGTCCGCGACGAGTTTCCCGAAAGGTTCTTCGACGTGGGAATCTGCGAATCGCACGCGGTGGCGTTCGCCGCCGGGCTGGCCAAGGCCGGCCTGCGGCCGATCGTAAACATCTACAGCACCTTCCTCCAGCGCAGCTACGATCAGATCTTCCAGGAGGTTGCACTGCAAGACCTGCCGGTGACATTGTTGCTGGACCGTGCGGGCGTGGTGGGGCCCGACGGACCGACGCACCACGGCGTGTTCGATCTGACCTACCTGCGTCCATTGCCCAACATGGTCGTGATGGCCCCCGGTGATGAGCTTGACCTGGCGCTGATGCTCGACTTCGCACTGAGCCACGACGGCCCGGCCGCCGTCCGGTATCCCAAGGCAGCGGCCGAAACGATCGAGCGCCCCGCGGCGCCCGTGGAGTTGGGCACTGCCGAGGTGCTCCGCGAGGGCGCCGACGGAGTGATTGTGGCCTGTGGCACCCTGCTGTGCCGCTGTGTGGAGGCAGCCGAGCAGTTGGCCGATGAGGGCTTTCAGATCGGCGTTATCAACGCCCGATTCGTCAAGCCGCTGGATAGGGAAACGATTCTCCGGGCGGTTCGGGAGTGTCCGTTCGTGGTCACCGTCGAGGAGGGCCAGTTGATGGGCGGTTTTGGCAGCGCGGTGCTGGAGATGGCCTCCGAGGCCGGGCTCGACACCGGCAAGGTCCATCGCCTGGGGATTCCCGACCAGTTTGTCGAACACGGTGACCGCGAAGAACTGCTGGCCGATCTGGGCGTGGACAGCCAAGGCATCGCAGAGACCTGCCGCCAACTTGCCGACAGTTACGCCCCCATGAAACCGCAACCAGTGGTCGCACCCCCATAAAGCCGCGACCGGTGGTCGCGCAAAAACGCGGATCCGAAACGGCGCGACCAACGGTCGCGGCTTTATGCGTGAGCACAGACATGAATCAGAATTCCAACATGCGGGTGATCCTGCTCGGTTTCGGCGGTCGGGCTGACGTGCTGGCCGAGGTCGAGCGACAGCGGCCGCTGATCGAACGTTATGCCCGGATCGTCGCCTGCGACTTCACCGGCGCCGAGGACATGTCGAAGGTCGAGGCCGACGTGGCGGTCGTCTTCGGCGGGGACGGCTCGATCCTGCGGGCGGCACACCAGATGGGGCACCGGCAGTTACCTGTAATTGCCGTAAATCTGGGTACGCTGGGGTTCTTAGCGGACCTCTCACCCGCCGAACTGCTCGACGTGCTGCGAGACTTCCGTGACGGCAAATTGGAGGTAATCGAGCACCTGATGTTCGAATGCCGGGTGCTGCGCAACGGGGAAACCATCTGGCAGCAGCTCGGGCTGAACGAAGTGGCGGTGCAGACCGGCCCGCCGTTTCGCATCTTGGACATTGATCTGTACGTTGACTCGGAACTGGTGACCACGTATAGTTGCGACGGCCTGATCGTTAGCACGCCGGTCGGGTCTACCGCCCACAGCCTGTCGGCAGGCGGACCGATCCTGCGAAAGGACCTCCAGGCGTTTGTGATCCTGCCGATCAGTCCTCATACGCTGACCAACCGGCCGGTGGTTGATTCGGCCGGGCGAGTAATCGAGCTAGTGGTTGCCGGGTCCGAGGCGGTGGCCTCGGCCGTGGTAGACGGGCGGGTGCTCTGCACGTTGGAAGCGGGCGATCGCGTCCGGGTGGAGCAGGCTGCCGCACGATTCAAGTTGGTCACCGCCCCGGGCCACAGTTACTATCGCACCCTGCGCGAGAAACTCGGCTGGGGCGGACGGTTGCAGCTAAACAACTCAAACTGTAAACGAGAGATGAAACCACAGATAAACGATGAAACCACAGATAAACTTGGCGCGGCCTTCGGCCGCAACCAAAGTGGATAGTGGATAGTGGTCAGTTGTCAGTGTCATTTTATTTGTTACGCTGCTTGAGAGCAGAAAGGGGCGTGGACGGCTTTTGGGAGAATGGGATGGAACGGTTTCTTG
>JAUWHT010000302.1 GCA_030605745.1 Pirellulales bacterium
GATTTTCTTGCGTTTCTTGCCAGCCATCGCACGCCCTGCCATAATGACAGTGAAATTGCCACAGCAAAATCATGGCGCAAATCGCGTGCCATACGAACACAAAAACCGGCTGGCAAATGTCGTACCGAACAGGATTGGGACAGGTTCGCTTTTTGGACGGAAAAGAGCAGCACTTCAAACAACAACCAACAAAAAAGCGAACCTGTCCCCCTTTCCCTATCATCGCTTGCTGCCTACCCTGCCTACCGCGTAATCGCCAGCACCTCGTTGAGCAGGTGCCGGTTGGTGGCGATGCTTTGGCCGGAATGGATAGTGCGGCGGCCTTGCCAGTCGGTGAAGCTGCCGCCGGCCTCTTCGATCACCGGCAGCAGGGCAGCCAGGTCCCAGACGGCCGCCACCGGATCGACCATCAACTCGGCCCGGCCGGTTGCCACCATCAGGTACCCGTAGCAATCGCCCCAGGAGCGGCTCAGCCGGGCGGTCGCCTCGAGCCGGTTGTAGACATCGCGGCGGCCGATCTTCTCGAAGTTGGCCACCTCGCTGGTCAGGAAGAGCCCTTCGCAGAGCGAGCGGCATGTAGAGACCTTGGCTGGCTGTGGTGGGTCCTCGGCATGGACGTACCAGGCCCCGTGGCCCCGCGCGGCGTAAACGCACTCGTCCAGCGCCGGGATCAGGATCACGCCCAAGACGCTTTCGCCCTGGTGCTCGACGCCGATCAGGGTTCCGTACAGCGGCACACCGTGGATAAACGACTTAGTCCCGTCGATCGGATCGAGTATCCAACGGAATCCGCTGTTGCCCGGCTTCTCGGGCATTTCCTCGCCGAGTATGGCATCGTCGGGAAAGGCCCGGGCGATCCGCCGCCGCAGATGGTCCTCGGCCCGCCGATCGGCCACGGTGACCGGCGAGTCGTCGCCTTTCCGCTCCACTTCCAAGTCTTCGCGGCGGAAGTATTCCAGCGTAATCAGCCCAGCCGCCCGCGCAGCATCAATCGCCAACTCTAGCCGCCCAGCAATCTCTGGTGGTGACGTATTCATACGAGGTGTTGTTTACGCGCTGGAGCGCGAGCATCGTGCGGCCGGGACGGCCGCGCTCCATTTAGAAACGCTCATTTTATCAGGCGGCAGAACAAGGTGCAAGGGAACCGATTAAGGTGGCAATAAATTGCCACCCCCTCACTGCCTACCGCCTACCATTTACCGCGTGCCATAGCAGCATTGTGGCGCCGCAGACCAGCAGACTGTCGGCGATGTTGAAGGTAGGCCAGGGCCACTTGCCGATCATTACCAGGATGAAATCCCGCACGGCATAGACCGGCTCGCCCGGGTTGTGCAACTGGTTGAGGTGGTGCCACCTGAGCCCGTGCATTCCCAGCCGGTCGTAGAGGTTGCCGAAGATACCGGCGGTCACACAGCCCAGAGCAACGGTCAGTAACCAATCGCGTCCCGCGCCGGCGTAGAACAGCCAGAAGACGATGCCTGCCGCGGCGGCGATCGACAGGGCGGCGAACAGCGGCACCATGCCTTGGCCCATGCCGAACAGGGCCCCTTCGTTCAGACTGGCCTGGAAGCCGAAGACGTCCGGCCAGATCCACCAGACACGGCCGCCGGGCATTCCAAGCCGGCTGAACATCCAACTCTTCGTCGCTAGGTCGACAGCGCAGCCGGCGATTGCGATAGAGAAGAAAACAACGGCGCGGCTGGCGGGAACCAGAATGAAAAGCGGAAAGCGGAAAGCGGAAAGCGGAAAGCGGATTTTCCTCATTGCTTAGCCCCGACCACACCCCGCTTTCCGCTTTCTAGTAGCCCTGTTCCTCTCGCGCGGCACACTTCACACACAGATTGGCATAGGGGATGGCGTTGAGCCGGGTCTTGGGGATCCTCGCCCCGCATTCTTCGCACTGGCCGTAGGTGCCGTCTTCGATCCGCTCCAAGGAGGCCTCGATCTGGTCCAGCGTGCCTTCCTCGCTTTCCATCAAGCTGATGGTGAATTCCTGCTCGAAGTTGTCACTGCCGATGTCGGCCATGTGAATCGGCATGCTGGAGAGGTCCCCGTTGGCTTCCGTGCGGCTCTTCTTCAGCGCTGCGTCGGCCATCTGATTCACGTCGCCGCGGAGTCGTGCCCGCAAATCGATGAGCCGTTCCCTGTAGATCTTTATGTCGGCCTTCTTCACCGGACCCTCTCCAAGTCAAGTCTCGTCATTTCACCATTTTGAAGGTGGCAGACTTTTAATTCTAAACAACTGTATCGCGATTGTCAAACGCCCAAGTGGGCCAAAGCGGAGATGAGCGGTTCAGCCGGTGGCTGTCGGGGTGCCGAGCCGGGCCCCGCCGCAAAGCGGCACATCATGGTCCGCACGACGTAAGTCTTGTTGCAGCCATGTGTTCCGTCACCGATTTGAGTCGTCAATGGGCCGACTACCCGACAGCACCACCCCCCGGATGGACTGGTGCCGAATTGGTTCCCATCGCCCGCCGTGACTGGTGCCGTCAAACTGGCCAGATGGTTCTCGGCCGGCAAGCGCCGAGTCCCGAGCCCCTTTTCCTCCGCTAGCGTTTATAGTTTGAATATTGTTATACTGTGCAATCGTGTCCCAAGTTGCTCGGCCAAGGCTTTTGGAGAGAACAAAAAATTTCTCAGACCAACCCCGCTTATCAGCAGTGTATCTCGCTGGCTTGTAAGGCGACGTACGACATCGACGAGGTCCGGGTTGCTTGTCAGAAATGCGGCGACCTGCTCGACGTGGTGTACGACTGGGACCGGCTGCGCGTGCCGAGTTCGCTTGCCGCCTTCGAGCAGAAATGGGCGCAGCGGAGCGACCCGCACTGCCTGAGCGGCGTCTGGCGGTTCCACGACCTGTTGCCGTTCGTGCCGGTCGAGCAGTGCGTGACCGTGGGCGAGGGTCAGACCCTGCTGCTGCCCTCCGAGGGGGTGGCCAAATACGCTGGGCTCAGGCCGGGTCGGTTGCTGCTGCAATACGAGGGAATGAACCCCTCTGGCAGCTTCAAGGACAACGGGATGTCGGCCGCCTTCAGCCACGCCCGGTTCGTCGGCGCTACCCGTGCCGCCTGCGCCTCGACCGGCAATACGAGTGCCTCACTGGCGTTGTATTGCTCGGTCACCCGGCTGATGAAGGCAGTGATCTTCATCGGCTCCGGAAAAATCTCCTACGGCAAGCTCTCCCAGGCGCTCGACTTCGGCGCGCTGACTGTGCAGATCAACGGCGATTTCGACGACGCGATGGCCCGGGTCAAAGAGGTCTCGCAGCAACTGGGGATTTACCTGGTCAACAGCGTGAACCCATTCCGGTTGGAAGGGCAGAAGACAATCATGTACCGCGTGCTGGAAGCGCTCCGCTGGGAAGTGCCCGACTGGATTGTCGTACCCGGCGGAAACCTGGGCAACTCCAGCGCCTTCGGCAAGGCCTTCCGTGAACTGCACCAACTCGGGCTGATCGATCGGATGCCGCGGCTGGCGGTGATCAACGCCACAGGCGCGGATACGCTCTACGAACTGGTCGAAAAGCGTGAATTCCGCTGGAACCACGGTTCGCCCGATCTGGACAAGGCCGTCCGATATTTCGACGAGATGGACGCCCAACATCGCCGGGCCTCGACGATCGCCAGCGCGATCGAGATTAACCGGCCGGTCAACCTGAACAAGTGCATCCGCGCATTGGAATGGTGCGACGGTGTGGTCCGCAAGGTGAGCGACCAACAGATACTCGACGCGAAGGCCCGGGTCGGCGCCGGCGGGTTGGGTTGCGAGCCGGCCAGCGCCGCCAGCGTGGCCGGCACCAAGCTGCTGGTCTCCGAAGGCGTCATCGGACCGGACGAGCGCGTCGTTTGCATCCTCACCGGCCACCAACTGAAGGACCCTACCGCCACGGTCGCCTATCACACGACCGATCAGGACCAGTTCAACAAAGTACTCGGCAGCCGCGGTGTGCGTCGCGCCGCCTTCGCCAACCGCGCAGTCGCCGTGCCCAATAACCTGGATGAGATCATTAAGGCAATTCGGTTGTATAGTTAGGGTCAGGGGCCAGGGGTGAGGACTTGGGAATTCACTGTGAGTTTTCCACTTGCTACAAACGCCCGGGGACTGCGTTCCCCGGGGGTGGTCGAAATGTGAACGGGCAGGCAGAAAGTAAGGTGGACACATTATGACACCAATTTGCATTGCGGTTCACGGGGCGGCCGGGCGGATGGGGCGGCGGCTGGTCGCGCTGGCGGCGGCCGATCCGCAGCTTGCGCTGGTCGCCGCGCTCGAAGCGGCCGACCATTCGCGGCTAGGCGAAGACGTAGGTACGGTCGCCGGTGCCGGGCCGTTGGGCGTTGAACTGTCGGCGAGTCTGGAGGTCGATGCCGACGTGGTCGTCGACTTCTCGGTGCCCGAGGCGTGCGAAGCGATTGTCGCGACTTGCCTCGCCAGGCGGCTGCCGCTGGTGGTGGCCACCACCGGCCTTGACGAAGCCCAGACCACGCAGGTGCACGCCGCGGCCGAGAAGGTCCCCCTGCTTTGGGCTCCCAACATGAGTCTGGCGGTCAACTTGACGATGAAGCTGTGCGAGTTGGCCGCCGGCGCGCTTCGCGAGAAGGACGCCGACGTAGAGATCATCGAGCGGCATCACCGGTTCAAGGAGGACTCGCCCAGCGGGACCGCGTTGGAGTTCGGCCGGATCATTTCCCAGGTGATGGGCCAGACCAAGCATACGCACGGCCGCAAAGGCCGCCCGGGGAAGCGTCCGCACGACGAGATCGGTTACCACGCCGTCCGCGTCGGCGACAACCCGGGCGAGCACACGATCGTCTTCGCGATGCTCGGCGAAATGATCGAGTTAACCGTCCGCGCCACCAACCGCGACTGCTATGCCCAGGGCGCACTGGCGGCGGCAAAGTTTCTCATCGGCAAGCCACCCGGGCTGTACGGGATGTACGACGTCTTGGGGTTGTAGGGGTTCTCACGAGTCCCGTCACACCGGCGAGACGCCGGTGCCGCTTGATCTCCTCAGTAAGCTACGCTTTCCCAGTGTCCGGGCACGTTTCTTTCAGGGGCGTGCCATAATTCGCCAAGATCACTGGACTAAGGAGAAACGAGAAATGATCGAGGTTCTAGACCGAAGTCAGGGCAGGGTCATCGGCCTGAGGCTCAACGGCAAGCTGGTGCACGCCGACTACCAAAGACTCATTCCGATGCTCGAGGAATTGATCGAGAAGCACGGCAGCTTCCGCTGCTACTGCGAGATGGCCGATTTCCACGGTATCACACCCCATGCCCTGTGGGATGAGATGAAATTCGATGTCAAGCACTGCAAAGACATCCAGCGCTGCGCCATCGTCGGCGACAAGGCTTCCCACAAGTGGATGTCGAAGATCGGCGGGATGATCTTCTATAAGGCGAACATGAAATACTTCGACGTCTCCGAGTCGGACAAGGCCTGGGAGTGGATCACCGAGGGCGCCACGTGTTGCTGTTGCTCGGCCGAGCCGGAAGCGGCTACCACGGCCTAATGCGAATAATCCGGGTTTAGCGTGCGCACCAAGTGGATTGCCCCGTCGGCAAGTCTCAGGCGGACGGTCGTTCCCAGGTTCAGGCCGAGTTGCTTGTAATCGGCAAGCGTCATCTCGACGCGCAGCACGTGCCCCTCGACCAACCGCACACGCAGCCGGCACCGGTCGCGGTGCCGCCGGACCGATTCGATCCGTCCGCTGAATACTCCCATACGCTCATTGCCGTCGGAGACGACTAACAAGTGCTTGGTGTCGACAGCGATCCGCACGGGCGTATCCGGCGCGGGACATGCGTTGCGGTCTTCCCGTGCCATCGCTTCGGGTCTGAAACGAAGAACCAAGCCCGACTCGTCGCGGAAGGCAAATACGCCCGCTTCCCTGCAGAGCGTGCCGGTAAACAGGTTATCCATCGTTCCAGGCATCAACTGGCCGTCTACCAGCGTGACGATTCGGTCGGCCAGCGTGGTTGCTTGGCGGAAGCTATGGCTGGCCAGGATCACGGTCATTCCGTTGCGCTGGTGCAGTTGGCGGATCAGTTGTTCGATCAGTTGTTCATTGGCGCGATCGACATTGGCGGTCGGTTCATCCAGGAGCAGGATTTCCGGCCCAAGCACCAGTAGTCGGGCCAGCGCGACCCGCTGGCGCTCACCGCCGGATAGCTCGCGGTTTCCTCGTTGGGCCAGCCGATCGAGGCGAACCAGCCGCAACACGGCTTCTGCCCGCCGGCGTGCTTCGGCACGGCCGAGGCCGCGCATCCGCAGTCCGTACATCACGTTCCTGAGCACCGTGGTCTTGAACAGGACGGTTTTCTGCAAGAGGATCGGGCAGCGGCGCCGGGCGGCCAGCGACTTGCGCTCGGCCCAGACGTCCCGGCCGTCCAGCAGGATGCGTCCCCCGTCGGGCCGCTGGAGGAAGGCCATCGTTTCCAGCAGGCTCGACTTGCCGCTGCCGTTGGGACCGACCACGGCCAGGATTTCACCCGCCGCAACGTCCAACCGCCGCACGCGCAGCGCCTCGACGCTGCGTCCGGTGCGGGCTTCCCGGTACCGCCGCACGACGTTCTCCAGGGTATAGCGGTGCGTCACGGTTGCCCTCCACCCTGGAGATATTGGAATAGCACATTGATCGACAGCGAGATCGCCAGCAGCACGATTCCCAGCGCCAGGGCCAGCGCGAAGCTGCCCATGTCGACGTTGAGCACGATGGCCGTAGTCATGGTTCGGGTGAAATGGTCGATGTTGCCGCCGACGATCGTGGCCACGCCGACTTCGCTGACCACCCGGCCGAAGGCGGCGATTACCGCGGCCAGCACGCCGAATCGCGACTCGCAGAGCACCGTCCACAGCGTTTGTCGGGGGCTTGCACCCAGGGCCAGCGCGGTCTTACGGACGTCGCGGTCGGTCCGCGCGACGGCGGACAAGGTGAATGCCGTCACGATGGGCACCACGAGCAACACCTCGCCGATAATGATGCCCGGCACGGTGAACAGAAGCTGAAGAGTTCCCAGCGGACCTGTCCGGCTGAGAAACGTGTAGACCAGCAGGCCCACTACCACCGTCGGAAGCGCCAGCAGCGTGTTTAGCAGCGTGACCACCGCCCGCTTGCCGGGAAATTCGTGCTCGGCCACCAGCATCCCTAGTGGAATCCCGATCAGGCCGGCGATCAGCGTCGAGACCGTCGCGATCAATACCGATCGACCGGCATACTCGAACACGTCCGCGTCGAGCGTGAGCACCAAGTGCAACGCATTGCGGAGGGCGTCAAAGAGTGTTTGCATGTAACAAGTCAAAGCGGAAAGCGGAAAGCGGCATTCATTCATTCCACTTTCCGCTTTCCACTTTCCGCTTTGTGAGGATGGAACAGCACTTTCCCCGATACGCGGTACTGGCCGATCATCTTCTGCACTTCGGGCGAGGTGATCCACCGGATGTACTGCTTCGCGGCGGCGAAGTTCACCTGCGGATGCCTCTGAGGATTGACTGCAATGACCCCGTAAGGATTCAGCAGGCTCCTGTCCCCTTCGCAAAGGATTACCAGATCCGTCTTGGCCGGTTCGGCCAGTGCAAAGGCATAGCACGTGCCACGGTCGGCCAGGGTGTAGGCTTGCTTCTCGGTTGCCACCATGATGGTCTTGCCCATGCCCTGGCCGATCGACAGATACCACTCACCGTGCGGCCGGATCGACTGAAACGTTTTTCTCTTGCCCGACAGAAACATGGTGACGTTCTTGGATTCCAACTTCATGCCCGTCCGGCGCCAAAGCTGCTGCTCCCTGATATGGGTTCCCGAGGCGTCGCCGCGCGAGACAAAGACCTCCTTGCACGCGGCAATTCGGCCGAGCGCGTTGGCGGGGAGCTTCACGCCCTTGATACGTGCCGGGTCGCTGCTCGGCCCGATGATAACGAAGTCATTGTACATCACGTCGCGGCGCATCACTCCGAATCCGTCCGCGACGAACTTGTCTTCGTGTGTCCGGGCGTGGACCAGAACCACATCGACGTTGCCGTCGCGTGCCAACCGCAGACTGGCGCCGGTGCCCTTGGCGATGACCTTTATTTTGATGCCGGTTTTTTTCTCGAAATCCGGGTGGATATGGGCCAGCAGCCCGGAGTTTTCGGTGCTGGTGGTGGTGGCCAGCGTAAGGACGTCGTCGGCCGCTGCGGCGAGCCCACCAGGCAGCGCAATCAGGCCGACGACAAGCAAATACGGCTGGATCAAGCTTCGGAACATCGCAGTAAAGCCTGGTTTAGCCCCGGCGTCCACGCCGGGAAACGGCGCCGCGTGGACGCGGCGGCTTAACACTATTGATTGTTTAGGACTATATCGGCTGCTGGGCGAATCGCAAGGCCCCTCCCCCTTTTTCCCTCGATTGACACCCCTCGGTTCATCTGGCATACTAACTCGTTCCAAAAAACCCCAATCAAGCAGGACGACCCCGGCATGTCCGACGAGATGGAACAGCGGTACGCCCAGCGGATGAAGCGTTACGTGACCGCGATGCGGAACGAGAAGCCGGACATGGTGCCGATCCGGCCGTTCGTGGCCGAGTTCACCGCCAAGTACGCCGGCTACACCTGCCAGGAGGTGACCCAGGATTACGAGAAGGCGTTTGCCGCCGCCCGAAAGTGCGCCGCCGACTTCGACTGGGATGCCGTGGTGGCAAACATGGTCTACGGATGGAGCGGCTTGACGCAAGCAATCGGCCTGAAGTACTACGCGGTGCCCGGCATCGAGATACCACCCGATACCGGCTTCCAATACCGCGAGCCGCCCGAAGAGGGCGCCTGGATGCAGCCGGACGAGTACGATCAACTCATCGCGGACCCGACCGGGTACCTGTTCAACGTGTGGCTGCCCCGAGTATCCGCCGACGTATGTGCCACCGGTGAGCCGGCTTCCTATCGCAACAACCTGTCGTTCCTCAAGGGCGGGATGGCGATGTTGCAGTACTTTGGCGACTTCGGCACACAGGCCGCGTTGCTGCGGAGCGAGTCGGGGACCGTCTCGGCAATCGCCGGGATTCTCAAGGCGCCGTTTGACATCATCGCCGACAAGCTACGCGGCTACAGGGCGCTGTGCATGGATATGTTCCGACAGCCGGACAAGGTGCTGGTCGCCTGCGAGGCGCTCGCGCCGCACCTGCTGCACGTCGCCGCCAGCGGTGCCGATCCGGACCGCAACGTGCCGGTCGGATTGTGGCTGCACCGTGGATGCGTGCCCTTCCTTTCGCCCGACCAGTTCGAGAAGTTCTACTGGCCTACCTTAAAGCAGATTATCGAGGGACTCTGGGAGCAGGGAATTCAGACGTTGTTCTACGCCGAGGGCGAGTGGAACCCAAACCTGAAGTACATCGCCGAGCTGCCCGAGCAGAGCATTATCTATCACGTTGATCGGGGCGATATCTTTGAGGTGCACAAGGCGGTCGGGCACAAGTTTTGCCTAAGCGGCGGGGTGCCCAACGAACTGCTGGCCTTCGGCACGCCCGACCAGGTGCGAGACTGCTGCAAGAAAGTGATCGACGGCGTGGCCCGCGACGGCGGATACATCATGGACGCCAGCGCTATCATCCAGAACGATGCCAAGGTGGAGAACATCATGGTGATGACCGAATTCACGCGGGAGTACGGCGTGTATTAGGTAGGCGGTAGGCGGTAGACTGTGAGGGGGTGGCAATTCATTGCCACCTAAACCGGGAGGCAGAATGACCGATAGCTGATAACTGAGGAGACAGTGCGATGTCCGAACAAGAGAAACCGAAGATCGAGCCGGGGGTTTGCATTCCTTGGGAAGAGAAGCGCAAGGAGTTCTCCCAGATTACGGGCGATGAGGAACTCGTCAAGCGGGTCTGGGAAGAGGTTGACGCTTTGGGGTACCTGTACATCTGGCAGTGTCTGCTCTCGTTCTAAAAGGAAATCAGCCCATGACGCAGGAAAATAGTCTGGTCGACGCGCTTGCCGGATGCCAGGAGGACAAGGTCAAGGCCCTGGTGAAGGAGCGGATCGACGGCGGGGTTCCGCTGGCCGAGATCGTTGCCCAGTGCAACCACGGCATGGTCGAACTGGGCAACCGCTTCGCCCGGGGCGAATGTTTCATTCCCGAATTGATGTTCGGCGGGATGATTATGAAAGCAGTCATGTCCGATTTGGCTGTCGTGCTGGGAGATACTCAGGCTGACGAACCTGCCGCCACCGCAGTGATAGGCTCCGTCGAGCACGACGTGCACGACATCGGCAAGGACATCGTGATAATGATGCTCCGCGGGGTGGGCTTCGAGGTGATCGACCTGGGTGTGAACGTGCCGCCGGAGGAGTTTGTGGAGGCCGTCCGCCGGCACCAGCCCGCGGTTATGGGAATGAGCGTGCTGCTGACCACTTGCTTCAAGTCGGTGGTTGCCACCGTGGAGGCCATCAAGCAGGCGGGGTTGCGCGACGGCGTCTCGCTGATGGTTGGCGGTGCGGCCGCCGGCGAGTTGTTGCGGGAGAACTCCGGCTGCGACTTTTACGGAAAAACCGCGGTTGACGGAATGAAGTACGCCTGCCGAGTGGCCGGGATCGAGCCCTAACCCGGATTTCACACCAGAAAATTCACCACGGAGGCACGGAGGACACGGAGAAACGGCTTTGATTAGAGTTTTGATAGCTTACGTCAGACATCAAAGTGTTTTCAACAACATCATTGAAAAGCCTAGCCTTTCAATAATCTCCGTGTCCTCCGTGCCTCCGTGGTGAGAAATTCAGGCCAAACAACCTACCGGTCGCGGCGCAGGTATCCGGCGCTGGACTGGAAGTATTTCCGCCGTCGCGTCTGGACGGCTTCGTGCCGCTGGGCCTGTTGGTTTTTCAGGTCCGCCAGATTGGCCTGGCAGTAGCGGCATCCGACCACTTCGAGATGGAATGCAACGTAGTCGGCCAGCTTCTCGGGCAGGGCGTCCAGCAGGAAGCTGCCCAACTGCTGGCGCGTCGGGCAACTGAGCCGGGCGCGGCGCCAGATCTCGCCCAGCGAATGCACCCCCGCGTCGCGCCGCGAGTGGATCGCCGCCAACTGCTGTACAAGTTTCGGGCCCTTGCGCAGCGCCTTCTCGATCCGGGCCATCTGCTCCAGCGGCAACGCCTCGTCCAGATAAGCCTCCAGGTCGGATTGGCGAAAGGGTTCGGTCATGGTAAGAGATTGAAAATTGAAAATTGACGCCTACCGCCTACCGCCTACCCTTCTCATACAGTTCCGGAAACACTTCCTCCGGCAGGTCTTGCTTTCGGACTGCGGTGCGGAGTTTGGCCAGGAACTCGTGCTTGTGGTTGGCAACCGTCTGCTCGGAGATGTTCAGCTTTGCAGCGACCTCTTTATTTGGCCGGCCGCGGACGAACAACAGTTCGGCACACTTGAGTTTCTCCCACTGGCCGCGGCGTTGCCAGCGCTCGATCTGCTCGCGTAAGGCGGCTACCAGGGCCGAGTGCTCCAGCGAGTGCCGTTCACCGCTGCGGACGATACTGCTGGCCGCCCGGGCCTTACCCGGCGGTTCCCAACTGCTGCCGTCGGCACGCTGCGGCACAAGCGGGATCGTCGGCCGGCGGCCTTCGCGACGCAAAAGGTCGGTTAGCTTGTGGGCGGCGATCGAGAACAGGTAACTTTCCAGCGAACGTCGCCGATCGTAGTTGGGCAGGCTGGTCAGCAGGCCAATGAACGTCTCCTGCACCACGTCCTCGGCAGTTGCCCGGTTCCGGACTCGGCTCTCCACGTACGCCAGCAGTCGCCCCTCGAACTGCGCGATCAGTTCGTTCCATGCCTCCGTCTCGCCCGCCCGAATCCGGCGGATTAACAGGCTGTCGGACTGGCTCGCTTTGCTCATGTTTCATGTCCACGGACCGACAATTCGCAATTTCAGTAGTTCCAAATTTGGCCAGAACTAGCCTGTAAGCATCCGAGTGGCCACCACCGGGCTTGTCCCAGTGGAGCCATGATTGGCCACTACAGCAAGTGCGAAAGAAAAACCTCCTGCCCCCAATTCCTGTCGCTGCCTGCAGCGGCGACGGGAATTGGGAACGTGGGGGGACGTACCCCCACATTTTAGTGGTCAATCATGGCTCCACGGGGACAAGCCCCGTGG
>JAUWHT010000177.1 GCA_030605745.1 Pirellulales bacterium
GGCACATTCTCCTGCGCCAGAAGATCGAAGGCCGGTGCCATGAAAACCTTGCTGTAGGTGGAAAAACTCACCGGGTGCGAAAGTATTGAGATTGCAGTATGGTTTCTCTCAAGGGCGTTGCGAAGCAGGCTTGCGAACTGCTCGATAAGCTGGGTTTCACGCGTTACTGCGTGTCGCTGAAGGACTCCAACCCGGCGACGGTGATCGAACTGAACCGCCAGTTCGTGCTCGAGCGGCCCGATGTGCCGCTGCATCTTGGGGTGACCGAAGCCGGGATGCCCCCGGAGGGGATCGTCAAGACGCGAATCGCGCTGGAGGAACTGCTTCGCCGGGGGATCGGCGACACGATTCGCGTCTCGCTTACGGTCCCAGCGGCGCGAAAGCACGAGGAGATCGAGTCGGGCCGGCAAATCCTGGCCGACGTGGCCGCCGGTGTGTTCCATGGTACGGAGGATTCTGCCTCACGCGGCTTGAACATTATCAGTTGTCCGGGCTGTTCCCGGGTGGAAAACGATGCCTTCATCGAGTTGGCCCGGCAGGTACGCGAGGCCACCCGATATGCGGCCGAAGAGCCGATCACCATCGCCGTGATGGGCTGCCGTGTGAACGGACCCGGCGAGACCGACGACGCCGACCTGGGCCTGTGGTGCGGTCCGAATTTCGTCAACCTCAAGCGGGGGAGCACGCCGCTGGGGGCCTTCTCCTACGAAGAAATCATCCCCCGGCTGAAAGAAGAACTCGACGCCCTGATCGCCGCCCGAAGGGCAAGAACCGTTTAGGCGCATGAAGTTGTTCTTGCAGTCATTAATGATCCCAGTCGCACTGATCGCCGGCAGTTGCACACAACTCCGCAACGTCCGGTTGACACTGCCGGAGAAGCACTCGCTGGTCCGCGAGCAACTGGTGATCCACAGCGACTTCCCACTGGCGGCGCAGCACCGGCTATTGGAGGAGTTGACCGCACGCCGATTCGATCTAAGCCGTCGGCTCCGTCTGCCAGCCTCGAACGAGCCGATCCACGTCTACCTGTTTCGGGACGGCGACCGGTTCCACTCGTTCATGCGGTTACACCACCCCGAGTTCCCCGAGCGCCGGGCATTTTTCGTCGAGACTGATACGCGACTGATCGTCTACGCGCATTGGGGTGACCGGGTAGCGGAAGACTTGCGGCACGAGGTGACGCACGGGTATTTGCATTCAGTAGTGCCGCATCTACCGGTGTGGCTGGACGAGGGGCTGGCCGAGTATTTCGAGGTCCCACGCGGTCGTGACGGGCTGAACCGCCCACACCTCGATTGGCTCCTGGCCCGGCTCGAAAGGGATCAGTGGCGACCGGACCTGCGCCGGCTGGAGCAACTCCAGTCGACCTTCGAGATGACCCAGGACGACTACGCGGAGTGCTGGGCCTGGGTCCACTTCCTGCTGCACTCGCGGCCGGAGCACAGCGAGTTGTTCCACCGCTACCTCGGCGAGTTGCGGCGCGAGGGTTCTGCGGTGCGGCTTTCGCTGCGAATCGACCGAATGCTTGATCGCCCAGCCACGGACCTGACCGAGCACGTTCGAGACCTCGCGCTGAGTACCAGGTTTAGCCGCCGGGCTTGCCCGGCGCGTTGGTCGGCGGTCGATGCCTTGGGATACAGACGCGCCGGGCAAACCCGGCGGCTAAACACGAATAATCCGGGTTAAAGGGCCGCCGTGGGTTCGATCTTACCGTCACTCAGCCGCACCACGCTGGTGGTGGTCTTCCGCAGGAGCTCCTGATCGTGGGAGATGATGATCATCGCCTGCGACAGTCCGGCGAGTATCTCCACCAGCCGGTCGGTCGATTGCTCGTCCAGGCCGCTTGCCGGCTCGTCCAGCAGCAGGATCTCCGGCCGCATGGCCAGCACGGTGGCCAGGGTGACCAGTCGCTTCTCGCCGCCGGAGAGCTTGTAGGTAATCCGCTGCTCGTAGCCACCCAGGCCGAGCGGCTGGAGCGTTTCGGTGACGATCCGACGAACTTCCTGGCGGGGTTTGCCCAGGTTCAGCGGTCCGAAGGCGAC
>JAUWHT010000107.1 GCA_030605745.1 Pirellulales bacterium
GAATGCGATCCGGTATTTGTGAAACTACTTGCGAACATCAATCAATACCACCAGAAACGTAACCGAGCATCCTACGAAAGCCGACGACGAAAGGCGAAACCTCCAGACGTAAATCGCAAAAAACACCTAGCGCTGTCATACGAATACCGCCTTCGGCGGACACGCCCGTAAACGGGCGTAAGTGCGGTATACGCTCGAATGCAAACGCGCCGGGCAAGCCCGGCGGCTAAACTACCTGTGCATAACGCCATTGATACGCATGTGCGCAACTCATTGCGTTGCAACGTGTTACGTTGTGACGCACGACATATATGAACCGTCCGGGTGTGGGAAGTTGTGCAACTTTTTTCACTGAACAATTTTAGACGACTGAGATCCGGTCGCGGGTATAATATGCTTGTGTGTAATTGAAAAAATTGAACGACATGAACTACCGCAAGAAACATGCGTCCGCTCAACTCGACCGCCGACACTTCCTCTCTCGCGTGGCCTGCACCGCGGCGGCGGCCGCCACGGCCCCGGCGTTGTTGACCCCGGCTCGGGCGACGGCGGCCGAAGGCCGCTGGCAGATGAAGCTGTCGACCTCGTCGATCCATTTCAAGTCGCTGCCCATCGAGAAGGCCTGCCAGCGGATCGCCCAATTGGGGTTTGAGGGCATCGACATCTGGTGCGCCCACACCGGCTGCCCGCACCTAGACGACGTGCTCAACCGGCTGGGGCCGGACGGGCTCAAAGAGGTCCTGGCCAAGAACAAGCTCAAGCTGTACGCCTTCTCCGTCTATTCGGGCGGTTACCGCCGCTACGCGGAACTGCTGGGTAAGGCAGGCGGCGGCGTGGCCGTGCGTGGGAGTGCTGGGCCTTGTGGTCCGAAGGATCTTACTTCGCGCATGAAGGCATTCCTGGAAGCGCTCAAGCCGGAGGCCGAGTTGGCCGAGAAGTACGATTCCTACCTGGCGATCGAGAACCACGGCCACGCGCTGCTGGACTCGCTCGATTCGCTGAAGGCGTTCGTCGATTTGAACAAGAACCGGCGGCTGGGAATTGCCTTGGCCCCGTACCACATCCAGGGCCGAAAGGAATCGGTCGAGGAGGCAATTGCGCTGGCCGGCAAGCAGTTGTTCTTCTTCTACGCCTGGCAGCACTCCGACGGCACGCGGCAACTGCCCGGCATCGGCCCGACTGACTGCGCCCCCTGGATCGCCGCGCTGGCCAAGATCGGCTATGCCTGGTACGTCAACCCGTTCATGCACGGCGAACCTGAACCGGCGGCGATGTCGGCCGCATTGGCAAAATCCCGCAATTACTTGAGAGAATGTTACCATCAACTTAAGGAACCATAATGTCCAAACCAAATAAGATGCAGGCGTCGCGGCGTAGTTTCTTGAAAACATCAACCGCGTTGGCCGGCACGGCGATGGCCGGTAATCTGGCTATCAGTCGAAGTGCCCATGCCGCGGGCGACGAGACAATCAAGCTGGCCCTGGTCGGCTGCGGAAGCCGCGGGACCGGCGCGGTAGGCAATGCCTTATCAACCACCGGCGGCCCGGTGAAACTCTACGCAATGGCCGACTTGTTCGAACATCGGCTCGGGGGAAGCTTGAAGCGGCTGGGCACCGGTTTCAAGGACAAGGTGGACGTGCCCGCCGATCGCCAGTTCCTCGGGTTCGACGCTTACAAGAAGGCAATCGACTGTCTCGCACCCGGCGACGTGGTGCTGTTGACCACGCACGCGGCCTTCCGCCCGATGATGTTCGAGTACGCCGTCAAGAAGGGCGTGAACGTTTTTGCAGAAAAGTCCTTTGCGGCGGACTCGCCTGCCGTGCGCCGCTGGCTCAAGGCCGCCGAGGAGTCCGAGAAGAAGAACCTCAAGGTCAGCGTCGGCTTCATGTGGCGCCACTCCAAAGCACGCCAGGAAGTGATCCAGCGGATCCACGACGGGGCCATCGGCGACGTCCACACACTGCGGATTTATCGCGCCCAAGGGGCATACTACTGTCAGCGGCCGAAGGATGCCAACGAATTGGCCTTCCAAATCCAGCACGCGGGCACGTTCACCTGGGTGTCGAGTGGCAACTTCATCGAAAATCACTGCCACAACATCGACGTCGCCTGCTGGGCCAAGGGGGCCTGGCCGGTGTCGGCCCAGGGGATGGGCGGCCGCTGTTACGAGCAGGCGGGCAACCAGTTCGACCACTATACTGTGGAATACACCTTCGCCGACGGCACGAAGCTGTTCGCCTTCTCACGCCACATGAACGGCTGCTGG
>JAUWHT010000354.1 GCA_030605745.1 Pirellulales bacterium
TTCGCCCGGTCTCGACGGGCAAGTCGCTGTTTCCATCAGCGTGGCACTCATGATGTGCCACGAAATACCCAAAATCGCCAACCGCCGCTACGTCAGTTTCCCCTGTAACCCCACCAACGCACGGGTTCGACGAACGCTTACGTCGAACAATTCGCAAGTCGTTTGCCGGCAACTACTTACAACGAGGAAACCGGCCCGAATTTCGCCCGTTTTCAGACCCACACCCCCCGAGCACGAATCGACCTAACTGGTTATCAGAAAAGCACTTACGAGTATCGAGTTTCAGACGGACAATCCAGACGGGGGATGATGATGCGTGGAAAAAAGCCAAAATGGACGAAGACGCGAGAAAGTAGAATGACCCTTTCTCTGTTGCGGACTTTTGGATACTCTGAAAGCAGAGACTGAACAGAGAAGCAAAAAAGGGTTTGTAGAGGCCGACCGATGGCGGCTGAGTGGTTCTGTAAGATATCTGGTAAGGAAGTTGGCCCGCTGTCGTCGCAGCAGCTTAAGGCGTTGGTGACAAAAGGCACACTGGCGCCGGAGCATCGGGTCCGACGGGGGACCGAGGGTGGTTGGGTCCTGGCCGGTCGGGTAAAGGGTCTGTTTCCTTCCGACGTACCGGTGGCACAACCGATTTCGAAAGCTTCCGAGACACCCCCGGTAACGTCGCCCGAGCCGCCGCCTGTGCCCGTCGCTGCCAAGCCGGCAGCTCTCGGCGCCGACGAATTCAACATTGTTGCCGATGCAAGCACGTCGACGGCAAGGGCCACCGGCAGAAGCGGCGCCAAGATCATCAGCTCGAGAAAGGAGCAAAAAAATAAGGCCCTAGTGATCGGCTCGCTAGTGGTGATAGTCGTCGGCCTGGCGGTCGCCGGGCTCGTCTTGACGCTCAGAACAAGTGACTCCGAGCAGAAGCCCGGCAAACGGGCGGCCACGGTATCGAGGGGCGGCCAGCAGATCGTCGAAGAGGACCTCGATGATTTCGACTCGGACGCTTCCGAGAAGGTCGGCGCAGAGGGGGCCGAGCCGGGTACGAGCGGGCCGTCTGGTGAGTCGGCCGACAGCGGCGACAAGTGGGTCGATGCCTCGAAGTCGCCGAGCCGGCGTGGCGACGTGGAAGTGAAAATACTCTCGGTCACCAAGGGATATCCCGTCTTCTCGAGGAAACTGAAGAGCCAAAGCCCGCCCGAAAAGTGCCTGCTGCTAACCGTGCAGTTGCGGAATATGGACTCCGCGCGGAAGGTGGAATACAGGAGTTGGAGCGGTCGTGGTGCAATGAGAGGTCGGCTGAGATTGACCGACAACATGAAGAACACGTATCGCGCGAAAGACTTCGGCCGCGCGATCGTCAAGGGACAATTCACTTCCAAATCTATCTATGCCGACGAGCCGATCGAGGACCTGTTAATCTTCGAGCGCCCGGTCGGCAGGGCGGAGTACCTGCTTCTGGAGTTGCCTGCCGCGGCCTTTGGCCAGCCTGGGGCCCTGTACTTCAAGATCCCCAAAGAGATGATCGTCGAGACGGACCAGCCGCAGCAAGGGTCCGAGGAAGAACCGGGCCAGGAGAAAGATGCCCGGCCCGTCCTGCCGGCTGATCTCGAGTCTGGCCGCGACGGCGATGCCGCAGATGACTCCGGCAGCGAGCCTGAAGACGCCGATGACCAAGACCACGGCGGGCCCAGGGCCATCCCCGGCCTCGAGGAAGGATGACAAGGACAAGAGTTTTCGCAAGGTATAGCCCGAATAACCGCCCGCGCAACGCGTCGCGGCAATGCACCCGCGGGACGTTGTCCCCCGGCTATTGTCGAGAATAATGTACCCGCGGGACGTTGTCCCCCGGCTATTATCGAGAATAAGGTCTGCGTCCTGTGAACGCACTGGTTACCGGTGCTGGTGGCTTCCTCGGCCTGTACATCATCGAGCAACTTGTGGGCCGGGGCGATCACGTCCGCTCGCTTTGCCGTGGAAGCTATCCGGAGCTGGACGCGCGAGGCGTGGAGATGATTCGGGCCGATCTGTGCGATCGCCGGACCACCATCGCAGCCTGTCGCGGCATTGACGTTGTCTTCCACGTGGCCGGCGTGGCCGGCATCGGCGTTGACTGGAAGCATTACTACCAGATCAACACTCTGGGAACCCGGCACGTCGTGGAAGGATGTCGCCGGCACGGCGTCGGGCGACTGATCTTCACCAGCAGCCCGAGCGTCACCTTCGACGGAACCGATCAGAAGGGTGTCGATGAGTCGGTCCCGTATCCCACACGCTGGTTGTGCCACTACCAGCACACCAAGGCCCTGGCCGAACAGCACGTATTAGAGAGCAACGGCGCAGACGGGCTTCTGACCTGCGCGCTGCGGCCGCACCTGATCTGGGGGCCGCGCGATCGGCACCTGATCCCGCGGCTGCTCCGCCGCGCCCGATCCGGTCGGCTGCGGCGGGTAGGTGACGGCACAAACCTGATCGACGTGATCTACGTCGAGAACGCGGCGGAAGCCCATCTGCTGGCCGCCGACGCCCTGCGGCCGGGGTCACCCGCGGCCGGTCGGGCCTATTTCATCAGCCAGGGCGAGCCGGTCCGCTGCTGGCAGTGGATCGATGAGATTCTGGCGCTGGCGGGCCTGCCGGCGGTGAAGAAGTCGATTTCGCTGTCGGCGGCGTGGAAGATCGGAGCGGCGCTGGAGACCATCTACAAGCTACTGCGTCTAAAGTCCGAGCCGCCGATGACCCGCTTCCTGGCGGCCCAACTAGCCACCTCCCACTACTTCGACATCACCCGCGCCCGAGAAGACCTCGGCTACCAGCCGACTATCTCCATCGCCGAGGGCATGCGGCGATTGGGGATAGAACTGCAAGGGTAAGTCGCAAATCCCCACTATCCAACAGACTCGATGTCAAGAATGGAAAGAACCCTCGTGCGCCGGTCGATTTCGTAAGACTTCTTGCCGGGATAGATGACGAAAACCTTCTCGAGCTTCAGGTCCTCCATGGCAGTGCGAATCGACTTTGTCATCTGTGGCGCGTCGGCGCACTTGAACTCGAACCCCAAGCGTTTGCCGTCCTTCAGCAGCAGCAAGTCGAGTTCCACTCCGCCATGGACCGCCCAGAAATAGGCGTCCCGGATCCCCGCAATCGCCAACACCTGCTCCAATGCGAATCCTTCCCACGAAGCTCCGAACTTGGGATGCGCAGATATGCCGCGGCTGGTTTCCAGCGACAATAGGGCATGCAGCAGTCCGCTGTCGCGTATGTAGACCTTTGGCGATTTCACCTGACGCTTGCGGAGATTCTCGTGCCAGGGCTGGAGTTGCCTGATCACAAAGGCACCGGTCAACAGGTCCAGATATCGCCTGGCCGTACTCTCCGAACTGCCGAGCGAGCGAGCGAATTCCGCCGCGTTCCACACCTGCCCGTGGTAGTGGGCGATCATGGTCCAAAAGCGCCTGAGCCTTTGTTCGGGAATCGAGATGCCCAGTTGCGGTATGTCGCGTTCGAGAAAGGTCCGCACGAAGTCGCTGCGCCACCGGTGGCTTGTCTTTTCCGTGCGAGCAAGATAAGACCTGGGAAAACTTCCCCGGCTCCAGAGTCTCTTGAAGTTTTCCGGGCCGATCTCTCGCAGTTCAAACCCCGACATCTCGACAAGAGCAACGCGCCCGGCCAACGATTCCGACACGCCGCGAACCAGCCCGGGCGAAGCGCTTCCCAAAAGCAGAAACTTGGCGCCGCATTCCGGCCGATCAACGAGTACCCTTAGCAACTCAAACAGTTCGGGCTTCCGCTGCACCTCATCAAGGATAACCAACCCGCGGAGGTCCTCCAGGGCGATCATCGGGGCCGACAGACGCGCCAAGTCGGCCGGGTCTTCCAGGTCGAAGAACTCGTGATCCGTCCGCGCGGCTAGTTCCCTGGCCAAGGTAGTCTTGCCGCATTGACGGGGCCCGAGCAGGACGACAACCGGGTTGTCGCCCAGGGCCTCGTCGACTCGACGCATCAGATGAGGTCGCGGAACCATACTTCAATTATGACACTGAAAATCCGCCAGTCAATGGCGGATTTTCAAAGACGGCGACCGGGCCAATTCCGTCTGAATCCGTTCAGCAAGGAAGACCTTCAGAAGCGACTGATAGGGTACGTCACGCTTGTTGGCGAGAACCTTCAACTGCTCGATCATCGATTCGGGCAGCCGCAGAGAAACGGTCTTCAGCGAGGGTTTGAGTTTCGGCAGGACCGCCTTCTCGGCCCGGTCCCAGTCAACGAAATCCGTCGAATCATGCGTCGACCAGAACTCGCGTTCTTGATCTTCATCTTTAAATTCCGGGAGTTTCTTCTTCATGATGGCAAAAATACCTTTCTTTCTTTTCTACTCATGTCTCGGGCCGAAATCACCCGAATTGCCGTTTTCCTCATCGTAAAGACGATGAACAGAAATCGGCCAGCATCCGTTTGCCCGAGGGCATAATACCGCTTTTCACTCACAGAATGTTCTTCATCGTTGCCAACGAGCAACGGCTGATTGAAGAACATCTGCTCACATTCCGAAGGCGTCACACGGTGCTTGGTCCAATTCTTCGAATTTCCTTTATCCCACTGGAATCCGGTGCATTCTGACAGGACGCCCAGGTTCTTCATATCTTATGTATACAACCATCATATACAACTGTCAAGAGCAGCCGAATCGAATTGGTTCTCTCTCGCTGGAAGCCCCCCAGCGCGGAGGGGGCAACGAGGGGCCGCTTGTCAATTCTCGCAGAAGTCGGTAGTTTTCTAAGTTTGGAGTCTCTCAAGGATGTGCCATGGTTGCCGAGCGGCCAGATCGTGAGCGGATCGTCATAACGGGCATTGGGCTTGCCGCCCCTAACGGCAATTCGTTGGATGAATTCCGCCAGAATCTGCTGGCCGGACGCAGCGGGGTCAGAGCGTACGAAACCCGGTACTTCGGCAAGACCGTGGCCGGGGTATGCGATTTCGACGAACTGCGGTATCAGCGACGCAAAGAGGTCCGCCGCGGCACCCGGGCCGGCGGCCTGGCCATTTACTGTGCCCACGAGGCGATCGCCGACGCCGGGCTCGACTGGCAGAACGTCGATAGGTCGGCCATCGGCATCTACATCGGTGTAACCGAGCACGGCAACGTGGAAACCGAGAACGAGATATACCAGCTCAAACAGTACGACTACGATACGCAGTTCTGGTCGCACCACCACAACCCGCGCACCGTGGCCAATAACCCGGCAGGCGAGATATCGCTGAACCTGGGCATCACCGGCCCGCACTACACGCTGGGTGCTGCTTGTGCGGCCGGCAACGCCGGCATTATCCAGGGCGTCCAAATGCTGCGGCTTGGCGAGTGTGACGTGGCGCTCGGCGGCGGCGTCTCCGAGAGCATCCACAGCTTCGGCATCTTCGCCAGCTTTAACAGCCAAGGCGCCCTGGCCCGGCACGACGATCCCACAAAGGCGTCTCGTCCTTTCGACGCGGACCGCAACGGAATCGTCGTGGCCGAGGGCGGCTGCATAACCGTGCTGGAGCGGCTGAGCGACGCCCGGGCCCGGGATGCGAAAATCTACGGCGAGATTGTCGGTCACGCAATGAACAGCGACGCCACCGACTTTGTCAATCCGGATGCCGACCGACAGGCCCAGTGCATCCGCCTGGCGCTGCGACGCGCGGAGTTGAACCCCGAAGACATCGACATCGTAAGCACGCATGCCACTGCGACCACCACCGGCGACGTGCAGGAGAGCAAGGCGCTCAGGCAGGTTTGGGGTGGGAACGGCCGCACGGTGTTCAACAACACGAAGAGCTTCATCGGGCACGCGATGGGCGCCGCCGGGGTCCTGGAACTGGTGGGAAACCTGCCAGCCTTCAGCGACGGCGTCTGCCATGCTACGATCAACCTCGACCGACCTGACCCCGAGTGCGAGTTGCCGGGCCTGGTCGCCAACCAGCCGCGCGAAGTGGGGCCGGTTAACTACATCTTAAACAATTCATTCGGAATGTTGGGAATCAACTCAGTGGTTATTGTCAGAAGGACCTGAAACTCGATGGCAATATGCGCGGCCCGTGTAGCGGCTGGGCGTGCCCACCGCGGTGTTTGGGGGCCCATTCGCTCCCATGCTAACGCGCTGGGCCAGCCCCGCCGCTACACGGGTTTCCGATGAATAATCCCGGCTAAACGATCTGAGTGCAACCCCATTTAAGTAGTTGGAGTGTACAGCATGACGGCCGACGAAATTAAACTTGCCATTATCGACATCCTCTCAGACATCGCTCCCGACGAGGATATCAGCGATTTGAAAGAGGACGTCGCATTTCGCGACCAGCTTGAACTGGACAGCATGGATTTCCTTGACATCGTCATGGAGCTGCGCAAGCGGTATCGCATCCAGATTCCCGAGGAGGAATACACCGAGTTGGCCAGCATGAGCAGCACGGTGAAATACCTCGAGCCGCGGATGCGGGACGTTAAGCAATAGGTCGCTATGTACGACACGATCATCATCGGCGCGGGCATGTCGGGCCTGGCCGCCGGCATTCGGCTGGCTCATTTCGATCAGCGGGTGTGTATCCTGGAGCGGCACAGCGCGATCGGCGGGCTGAACTCGTTCTACCGGCTGGGCCGCCGGAACTACGACGTCGGGCTGCACGCGGTGACCAACTACGCGCCAAAGGGGACTCGGCGGGGTCCATTGGCCCGGCTGCTGCGACAGTTGCGTTTCGCCTGGGACGAGTTTTCGCTCTCGCCGCAGGTCGGCTCGGAGATTGCATTTCCGGGCGTGCGGCTGAGGTTCTCCAACGATTTTGGTCTGTTCGAGTCCGAGGTTGTTCGACATTTTCCCCGTCAGAAGGACAACTTCCGGCGGTTGGTGGCCGAGCTTTGCGACTACGACCAGTTGGGCCGCGCCGGTACGGGCTGTTCGGCCCGCGAGGCGGTCGCCCAACATATCGACGACCCGTTGCTGGTGGAGATGATCTTTTGCCCACTGTTGTTCTACGGCGGCGCCCGGGAGCACGACATGGAGTTCGGCCAGTTCAGCATCATGTTCCGCTCGATTTTTCTGGAGGGTCTGGCCCGGCCGCTGGTCGGCGTGCGGCTGATACTGAAGAAGCTGGTGCAGAAGTTCAAGGCGCTCGGCGGCGAGTTGCGTCTGCGGGCCGGAGTCGAGCGAATTTCGGTCAGCAACGGCTCGGTCGATAAAGTGATCTTGGACAACGGCACAGAGTTGGAATGCCGACGGGTCCTCTCCTCGGCCGGATGGCGCGAAACGATGCGGCTGTGCGACGAGGTGAATCGGCCGGACGAGCATCCGGCCGGTCGGTTGTCGTTCGTCGAGTCGATCTCGATCCTCGACGCCCAGCCACGGGTACTGGGACACGATCGGACGATGGTCTTCTACAACGATTCGGATAAGTTTCATTACGGCAAGCCGGATGAGCTAGCCGACGCGCGCAGCGGCGTGATCTGCTCGCCGAACAATTTTGCCTACGGCCAGCCGCTGGCCGAAGGCGTAATGCGAATCACTGCGCTGGCCGACTACGACCGTTGGGCTGCGCTCGATCGGCAGTCGTACCAGTTGGCGAAGCTCCGCTGGTACGATCGAATGGTTGCTTCGGCGGTGCGGTTCGTGCCCGACTTCCGCAGCGCGGTCGTCGAGACCGACATGTTCACACCCATCACGATCCGCCGCTACACCGGCCACGAGAACGGCGCGGTCTACGGGCTGCCTCAGAAGCGCTACGACGGCAGAACACACCTGAAGAATCTCTACATCTGCGGCACCGACCAGGGACTGGTCGGCATCATCGGGGCGATTATCAGCGGGATCAGCATTGCGAATAGACATCTTTTGGAAGGATGAAGGATGAAGGATAAACGATGAAGAACAGTAGGGTGGGTGCTTGCACCCACGCGTCCAGAGGACCACGAGTTCGCGTGGGTGCAAGCACCCACCCTACGCCTTTTGGCAGGATGAAGGATGAATGACGAAAACAGTCCGTGGGCGTTTGTTGCAAAGCTAGACTAATCCCAACCCTCTCGCCCCTCGCCCCTAACCCCTCGCCCCTCCTATGCCAAAAGACCTCCTCAAGAACGCCCGTGACCAATACGACGTGGTGGTGATCGGCTCCGGATTGGGCGGGATGACTGCTGCCAACACGCTTGCCCGGGCCGGACACTCGGTGCTGTTGCTCGAGCAGCATCACAAGCTGGGCGGGCTGGCCACGTGGTTCAGGCGGCCCGGTGGGCACGTCTTCGATGTTTCGTTGCACGGGTTCCCGGTGGGCATGATCAAGAGCTGCCGCCGCTATTGGAGCGGCGAGATCGCCGACTCAATCGTGCAACTTAAAAACATCCGGTTCGACAACCCGATGTTCTCGCTCTCGACCAGCTTCGACCGCCCGGACTTCACTCGGCTGTTGATCGAGCGGTTCCGGGTTCCGGCCGAGAGAGTCGAGCAGTTCTTCGACACCGCCCGGAGTATGCAATTCACCGACGAATCGACGCTCACTACGGGCGAGCTGTTCGATCGGTTCTTCCCAGGCCGGGAAGATATCGTCCGGCTGTTGATGGAACCGATCACCTATGCCAACGGCTCGACGCTCGAAGACCCGGCACTGACTTACGGCATTGTCTTCTCCAACTTTATGTCGAAGGGGGTGTACACCTTCCGGGGCGGGACCGATCGGGTGATTGCATTGATGGGCCAAGAGATGGCTAACTGCGGCGTCGATGCCCGGACACGCTGCGAGGTGGAAAAAATCCACGTCGCCGGCCGGCGCATCGAAGGCGTTACTGTGGGTGGCTGGCGGATCAAGGCCCGGGCTGTCGTCTCCAATGCCAATCTGTTGAGCACGGTTTTCAACCTCGTCGGCCAGCAGCATTGGGACGGTGACTTCGTCGAACAGGCGCATGCGGTGCGGCTGAATAACTCCAGCACCCAGGTCTACATGGCGCTGAAGCCCGGCCAGATGATCGACCAGAGCACCGGCGATCTGTTGTTCAGTTCGACCGCGCCGGCCTTCCGCACCGAGGCGTTGCTAAGCCGCGATATCACCAGCCGCACGTATTCGTTCTACTATCCGAAGACACGGCCCGAGCAAGACTGCTGCCTGGTCGTCTCCAGCACCAACGCCAACTACGGCGACTGGGCCGATCTGTCGAAGGAGGACTACCGGGCGAGCAAGCAGGACCTGATCGAGACGACGTTGGACGCGATCTCGAAATACGTTCCCGATATCCGCGAGAAGCTGGATTACGTCGAGGCGGCCACGCCGCTGACCTTCGAGCGCTATACAAAACACCTCGAAGGGTCCAGCTTCGGCAC
>JAUWHT010000353.1 GCA_030605745.1 Pirellulales bacterium
CCGCGGGGCGGGCCCGGGGGTTGGGTGGTTTAAAAACCGCGCCACCCCAACCGCGCGGGGAACGCCGGGCGGCTAAACGACTTGGGGAACCGTCAACGACTCCACAACTCTTTGTAAGGATTCGGGTTACGTCAAACTGTCGCAATAACATAGCATTGTAATACTAACAGCCTAATGGCCTAACAGCCTAACAGCCCCCATGGAACAACTTGACCAACAGCGCGAGCGAATTCAGGATGATCTCCGGGGATTGGTCGCCGGGGAGGTGCGCTGCGACGATGTGTTCGGGCAACTGTACGCAAGCGACGGGAGCGTTCACCATATCAAGCCGCTGGGGGTGGTTTGCCCCCGTTCGACCGCCGATGTAGTTGCTTGTGTGCAGTACGCCGCCGAAAAGGGCCTCTCGATCCACGCCCGGGGCGCCGGAACCGGCGTGGCCGGCGGATCGCTCGGGCCGGGCCTGGTGCTCGATTTTTCGAGGCATCTGCGGCGCGTGATCCGCACCGACGCCGAGACGGTTCGCGTTCAGGCGGGCGTGGTCCACGAACGGCTGTGCGCCAACCTGCGTCCGCAGGGGCGGATTTTCGGACCCGACCCGGCCACCAGCACCGTTACGACCATCGGCAGCATGATCGCCGTAGATGCAGCCGGCAGCCGGTGGCTGAAGCACGGATCGACCGGACGTCATGTCCTCAGCCTACAGGTGGTCCTGGCCGACGGCCAACTGATGGAAGTTGGCTGCGAGGGGCTCACCGACGGCACAAGCGCCGACACCAATCCACGGAAACGCGAACTTGTCGCACAGCTTGCCGCACTGCTGACCGAAAAGGCAGACCTGATCCACAGCAGCCAGCCCAAGTGCCCGTTGAACGGATGTGGATACAACCTTGCGGGGGTGCTTTGTGACGGGCACCTCGATCTGGCGCGGCTGCTGGTCGGCTCGGAAGGTACCCTGGCGGCGATCACCGAGGCCTCGCTTGCCACCGGGCCGCTGCCGCGTCATCGCGGCGTTGCGTTGCTGTTATTCAACGGTTTGGAAAGGGCGTCCCACGCGGCGCTCCAGATACTCGCTTTTCGGCCGACCGCTTGCGACTTGATGGACCGCCGGCACCTGAGCCTCGCCCGCGAAACCGAAGTCCGATTCGACCTGCTGATTCCGCCGGAAACCGAAGCGATGTTACTGGTCGAGCAGGAGGGTGAGGACCCGGTGGCCGTGCGCGACTGGATGCAGCGGGTGGTTGGCGAGATCTGGCAGCAGAAGCATCTGGCATTCGGCGCCCGTCAGGGGTTCGATCCGGACGAGACGGAGTTGTTTTGGTCGATTGCCCGCAAGGCCCCGCCGACGTTGTGCGCGGTGAAGGGGCCGCGCCGGCCGGTGCCGGTGGTCGAGGACATGGCCGTGCCGCCGGAGACCCTGCCCGATTTCCTGGTGCGGACCCAGAACGTGCTAAAGCGCCACCAGGTCACCGCGTCGCTGTTCTGTCATACCGGCCAGGGCCAACTCCACCTCCGGCCGTTTCTCGATCTGGCCGACGCCGGCGACGTGCAGCGGATGCGCCGCCTCGCCGAAGAGCTTTACCAGGAGGTGTTCGACGTCGGGGGGACAATCAGCGGTGAACAGGCGAGCGGGCTCAGCCGTACTCCATTCATCCGCCGGCAGGTCGGCGAGATGTACGACGTGTTCCGCCGGGTGAAGCAGATTTTCGATCCGGCGAACATTCTGAACCCGGGCAAGATCGTGGGTGATGATCCCGACCTGTTGATGCGCAACCTCCGCCCGGTGCTGACTATCCCGCCGCAAGAGGTCAAAACCCGAACTGAAACCCTCGAGACGAAACCCTCCGGGCTTCGCGACCTGGTCGAGTTGCAATTGAACTGGGATCCGTCCAAGGTCTCCGAAGCCGCGGCTGATTGCAACCGCTGCGGCGACTGCCGCTCGCAGGCGCCCGACGTGCGGATGTGCCCGATCTTTCGGTTCGCGCCGGCCGAGGAGTCCTCGCCGCGGGCGAAGGTCAATCTGATCCTTGGGGTGCTCACCGGCGCAGTCGAACTGAGCAGCCTCACTGGTGAGGAGTTCAAGGCGGTAGCCGACCTCTGTGTCCATTGCCACATGTGCCGGCTGGAGTGTCCGGCCAAGGTCGACGTCCCGAAGTTGATGCGCGAAAGCAAAGGTGCCTACGTGACGGCCAATGGGCTGCCGCCGGCCGACTGGGTGATGACCCGTTTGGACCTGATCTGTACGTTGGCGGGGATAATCAGTCCGGTTGCGAATTGGGCGCTCGGTAATCGGCAGATGCGATGGTTAATGGAGAAGACACTGGGGATTGCCCAGGGCCGCAAACTCCCGCGGCTGACTTCACGGAGTTTCCTCCGTCGCGCTGCCCGCCGCCGTCTTACCCGGCCCACGCGACGCAGCGGCCACAAGGTCCTGTACTTCGTCGACGTCTACGCCAACTATCACGATCCGCAACTGGGCGAGGCGTTGGTTGCCGTGCTGGAACACAACGGCGTGGCCGTCTACGTGCATCCCGAACAGAGGCAGGCCGGCATGCCGTCGATCGCCTGCGGGGCGCTGGAGCACGCCCGGGACCTGGCCCGGCACAATGTCGCAATTCTGGCCGAATCGGTCCGCCAGGGATACCACGTCGTGGCTACCGAGCCGTCTGCCGCGCTGTGTCTTCTGCGCGAGTACCCGCAGTTGATCGACGACGACGACGCCCGGCTGGTTGCCGAAAACAGCAGCGAAGCGTGCAGCTACCTTTGGAAGCTGCACACGCTGGGCAAGCTGCGGCTCGATCTCAGCCCGATCAACGCCGCCTTGGGATACCACATGCCGTGCCATCTGAAGGCACTGGAAGTCGGCACGCCCGGCGAGAACCTGCTGAGGTTGATCCCGGGCATCAGCGTTCAGACCATCGAAGAGGGATGTTCCGGCATGGCCGGCACCTTTGGCATCAAGCGCGCGAATTACCGCAGCAGCCTGCGGGCCGGCTGGCGATTGATCTCCCGGCTCCGCGACCCCGCAATCCAGGTAGGAAGTACGGAATGTAGCGCCTGCAAGATGCAGATGGAACAAGGTACTACCAAACCAACCATCCATCCGATCAAGCTGCTGGCGCTGGCCTACGGCTTGATGCCCGAGATTGCACCGCTGCTGACCACCCCAGGCAGAGAATTGATCGTAACATGAACGTCTACGTTGGGGATTAGGGATTGGGGATTAGGGGGGCGGCCGCTTTCGGCTTCGCAGAAACCTCCCACAATCCCGCCGAACGCAGTCAGCGAGCGTTTGTTGCGACTGGATGACACTGACCACTGACCTGACCACTCCTATGATCCGGCTCACTGACCAACCAATCGATACTACTGCCGTGCTCGATTCCGTGCGTTCTCCGGCGGCCGGCGCCATGGTGTTGTTTGTAGGAACTGTTCGGGAAATGACCGGCGGACGGAAAATCAGCTCGCTGCAATGTGAATACTGCCGCGAGACGGCCGAGAAGGAACTCGCCCACTTGGAAGCCGAAGCCCGAAACCGCTGGCCGCTGGTCGAGTGTTCCATTGTCCACCGGCTGGGACACCTCGGCGTGGGGGAAATCATCGCAGCCGTCGCCGTCAACTCGGCCCATCGCCGCCCTGCATTCGAGGCCGCAGCCTGGCTGATCGATCGCATCAAAGAAGTGATCCCTGTCCGGGAGAAAGAGATTGCTGAACCCTGAACGGCGAACCCTGAGCCCTCTTACCGACCGCTTCGGACGTGTACATACCGATCTGCGGATTTCGGTCACCGACCGTTGCAACCTCCGCTGCTACTACTGCATGCCGGCCGAAGGTGTGCAGTTCCACTGCCACGACGATATCCTCTCTTACGAAGAGATCGAGCGTTTCGTGCAGGTTGCGGCCCGGCTGGGTATCCGCCGACTGCGCGTAACCGGCGGCGAGCCGCTGGTCCGCAAGCAAGTTACCCGGCTGGTGGAAATGCTGGCCTCCGTGCCGGGAATTGATGATCTGGCCATGACCACCAACGGCATCCTGCTTACACAGTATGCCGCTGCCCTGAGAGCGGCCGGGCTGGACCGGCTGAACATAAGCCTCGACACCCTCAGCCGGGCCAAATTTCGCCGGATCACCCGCCGCGACGAACTGCCGCGGGTGTTGGAAGGCATTGCCGCAGCGCAGCGGGCGGGATTCGAGCGAATCAAACTCAACGCCCTGGCCATCCGCGACCTGAGTGAAGACGAAATCGTACCCCTGACCCGCTTTGCCCGAGAACGCGACCTGCTGCTTCGCTTCATCGAGTTTATGCCCCTCGATGCGGTCGGTCGGTGGAACAACCACTGGGTGCTATCGGGTGAGGAGATCCTCGAGATTCTTTCCCGGGACCTCGGACCACTTGAGCCGGTTTGTCCCGCCGGATCCGCCGCCCCGGCCAGCGAGTACCGCTTCCTCGACGGCGGTGGGTGGATCGGCCTGATCCGCTCAGTCACCAGACCGTTTTGCGAACGTTGTGATCGGCTGCGGTTGAGCTGCGACGGAAAGCTCCACAACTGCCTGTTTTCCACCCGGCAATGGGACGCCCGAAAACTGCTCCGCTCCGGCGGCACACCAGAGCAGTTGGCCGAATTGATACGCGCCGCGGTCGGTGCGAAGAAAAAGGCCCGCGGAACCGACAACGGAGAGTTCGCACCCATCGATCGCTCGATGTACCAGATCGGAGGCTGAGGAAATGCTGAATGATGAATGGCCAACCTTGGTATCATAGAGGGCTTAGATTCAAATGCACTGGCTGCGGCGCTTGCTGTACCGGGGCGCCGGGCTACGTGTGGGTCAACAAGGCCGAAATCGAGGCCATTGCTGCGGCAATCCGACTGGACGTGGAGACATTCGAGAAGAGGTACGTCCGTCAAGTGGGCATCCGCAAAAGCCTGGTCGAATTCCCCAACGGAGACTGTGTGTTCTTCGACACTGCAAAGCGGATCTGTTGCGTTTACGATGTGCGTCCGCGGCAATGTCGCACCTGGCCCTTCTGGGCGTCGAACCTTCGCTCGCCGGAAGCCTGGACCCGGACGTGTAGCCAGTGCCATGGCGCAGACCACGGCCCGCTGGTCCCGTTTCAGGCGATCCAGGCCCAACAAAGAGTAATCCGCGTGTAGCCCCCTTTGACGATTTGGGCCAGGAGGCGTAAAAAGGAGGGCATGCGGCTTCCTCATCGTCGGCGTCCAACGAGGGGCCCCCACAATGGGGACCTGTGAACCTGGTCAGGGACGAAAGTCAGCAGCCATTAGCAGTCATCTCCAGGTGCGGTGGGCCTCTCGTCGGGTGCCGACGGATGATCTACCGTTTAGCCGCTGGGCTTGCCAGGCGCGTTGGCTGGTATCGATACGCTCGAACGCAAACGCGCCGGGCAAGCCCGGCGGCTAAACGACTATTGGAAACGTCAACAGCCTAACACCTTAGTGAGCCGAAACGCATGTCCGATCCCGCGTCTAACGCCGAACCGCCGCAGCATGCCTCCACTACAGGGGGAGAGTACATCGTCGTTGCCCGGCGGTACCGACCCCAAGTGTTCGACGAGTTGGTTGGCCAGCAGCACGTTGCCCAAGCGCTCTCGGGCGCGATTCAGACCGATCGTGTGGGCCATGCCTATCTTTTCACCGGCGCCCGGGGGGTCGGCAAGACTTCAGCCGCCCGAATCCTGGCCAAGGCGCTGAACTGCGAGAAGGGCCCCGCTACCGTCCCTTGCAACCAGTGCGACATTTGCCGGAGCATCAGTTCCGGCGACGACGTGGACGTGCTGGAGATCGACGGGGCCAGCAACCGGGGGATCGACGAGATACGGCAGTTGCGCCAGAACGTGGGTGTGCGTCCCAGCCGGGCGAGGCTGAAAATCTACATCATCGACGAAGTCCACATGCTCACCCGCGAGGCCTTCAACGCCCTGCTGAAGACGCTCGAAGAGCCGCCGGGGCACGTGAAGTTCATCTTCTGCACCACCGAGCCGACGAAGATCCCCGTCACAATCCTCTCGCGGTGCCAGCAGTTCGATTTTGCCGGTATCTCGACCAGTTCGATCGCCGAGCGGCTCCGCCAGATCGTCGATGCTGAGGGGGTCGATGCGGAAGACGACGCCCTGGTGGCGTTGGCCCGACGTGCCGCCGGATCGATGCGCGACGGCCAGTCGCTGTTGGAGCAATTGCTGGCATTTGCCCCGGGCCGGCTCACACTGGACCACGTGCACGGGATGTTGGGCACCGCTGGCGACGAGCGGCTGGCCGAACTGGTCGGGCACCTGGTCGATCGCGACGCGGCAGCCGCACTGGCCGATCTCGACGCTGCTGTTGCCGAGGGCGTCGGCGTGGCCCAACTCCTGGAACAACTCCTCGGATACTTCCGCGACTGCATGCTGGCGGCGGTCGACTGCCCGGCCGATGCCTTCCTGCACACATCACCCGCCGGCAAGGATGACGTGGTTAGTGCGGGCAAGCGGTTGGGGCTACAGACCGTGCTGGCCGTGATGCAGGTTCTCGACCACACGCTCGCGCGGATGAGACTGAGTACGCAGGGCCACATCCTGACAGAGTTGGCCCTGGTGAGAATCTGCTGCCTGGAGGACCTGGACGAGTTGCCGGGGTTGATCGCGCAATTGCAATCGGGTGCGGCGGGCGGCGGTACGGCTCCGGCGTCGAGCGCGGCAACCAGGCCCCCTGCCGGGAAAGAGAGGTCGAAGCCGCCAGGGGCCCCGTCGTCGGCTGGTGCTCAAACCACCTCTACGGGCCGACCCACCATTCCGTTCGAGCCCGAAAATGCGGCAGAAATATGGACCCAGGCGGTGGGAAAACTGTCCGGGATGGTGGTCGAGCATGCCGGCCAGTTCGATCGGGCGGCAATTTCCGGGCCAAATCGTCTGGTCGTTTTCTTCAAGCCGGAGTATGCTTTGCAGAAGTCGTTCTGCCAGCGGCCTGAGGCGGTGACCCGCATCGAACGGGCGTTGGCCGAGGTGGCCGGTCAGCCGGTTCGGCTCGAGTTCGCCCTGGAGGAAGCTGAGAGCGAGGCCGTGCGGCCGGACGTGGAACCGGTCCGGCGCAATTCGCCGCACCAGCGGTTGATGGAAGTTGCCAAGCATCCGATGATTCGCCGGGCAAGCGAGTTGTTCGATGCCCAACCAATCCGAGTCGACGATCCGCAAGACCAGAAGTGATCGAGATGTTCAAAGGGCTTTCCAGTCTGAGTACGCTGATCAAGCAGGCCCAACAAATCGGCGGGCAAATGAACGACCTCGGCGAAAAGCTCAAAGGCCGCCGCACCACCGGTATCGCGGGCGGCGGGATGGTAGAGATTGAAATCAACGGGCTGTTGGAAGTGCTCTGCTGCCGGATCGATCAGCAGTTGATCGCCGGCGGCGACCGCGAGTTGATCGAAGACCTGGTCGCCGCCGCGATGAATCAGGCAGTGGCCAAGGGAAAGCAACTCCACACCGAAGCCATGAAGGAGCTGACCGGCGGGCTGGAACTGCCGGGCCTGCAGGAAGCCATCGCAAAGCTTGTGGGTCCGGGCCAACCCGACGAGGAAGAGGAAGAGGAGGCCGAGAGCTGAAAGCTGATAGCTGAAGTAGGAACCGCAATTGTGCCGGAGCTTACGCAATCCGTTACTGACCTGATCGACGAGTTCGCCAAGTTGCCCGGTATCGGCAAAAAATCGGCCGAGCGGCTGGCCTACCACGTGCTGCGCGTGCACCGCTCGGAGGCACTGTTGCTGGCTGACGCTATTCGCAACGTGAAGGAGAACGTGCGATATTGCAGCGTCTGCTACAACCTGGCGGAGGAGGAGAAGTGTGAGATCTGCCGGGACCCCAGACGCGAGCAGGACGTCCTATGCGTGGTGGAACAGCCGCGGGACCTGATGGCTTTGGAACAGTCGGGCACGTACCGAGGTCTGTATCACGTCCTGTTGGGCAGGATTGCTCCGCTGGAAGGGATCGGCGCGGAGCAACTGACTATTGAGGCGCTGGTCGAGCGGGTCCGCCGCAGGGAGTTCAAGGAAGTCATCATGGCGACCAACCCCACAGTGGAGGGTGATGGCACTGCACTGCACATTTCCAACCTCTTAAGCGAGTTTCCAGTCCGCATCACCCGACTTGCCCGCGGAATCACCACCGGCAGCGTCCTGGAATTTGCCAATAAGGAGGTCCTTGCCGACGCCCTGGCCGGCCGCCAGGAATTCTAGCGGCGTATAATTGAGTGGCGGATTCCGGCCGCAACCAAACAGGACAAAAGGGGATTGGGGATTAGGGATTGGGGATTAGAGTGAAGTTCCAATCCCCAATCCCCAATCCCCAATCCCTAATCCTATGCGACTTTCACTCGGCCAAACTCTCCAGATGATCCAGAAGCAGGTGCTGGCTCCGCGGATGATCCAGTCGATGGAGATTCTGCAGTTGCCGATCATGGCGCTTCAGGAACGGATCGAGCAGGAGATGGAGGAGAACCCGGTGCTGGAGTTGCAGGAGGAGGAGCCTGATATCCCGGCCGAGGCGGGGGAGGATGAGGAACGCGAATCGCCGGACGCACCCAGCGAGGAAGAGCGCGAACTGGTCATCGACGAGACGAAGGACAATGAGGACGACTTCGAGCGGCTGATGAACATGGACGAGCAGTGGCCGGACCAGTTCGATGAGCGCCCACGACCTTCGCGCGGCGAGAGTGAATGGGCCGCCGAACGGAAGTACGACGCCATGGCCAACATGGCGGCCAGACCACAGTCGCTCCAGGATTACCTGCACGACCAGTTGGGGTGGTTCGACCTTCAGAGCGAGCTTTGGGCGATGGCCGACCGGATTATCTACAACCTCGACCCCAATGGGCGGCTGCCGGGACCTCTGGAAGACCTGCTCAGTCCCGATGCCGACGAGCAAGAGTTGGCCTTGGCCGAGCAAGCGCTGAGGCTGATTCAGAAGCTGGATCCGCCCGGCGTGGGCGCGCGCGACCTGCGGGAATGCCTGCTGTTGCAGTTGACTCCCGATATGCCTTACTACGAGCAACTGCAAACGCTGATCTCCAGCCACCTGGAAGACCTGGAACACAACCGCCTGCCGGTCATCGCCCGACGCACCGGCTACTCCATCGAACTGATCCAGCAGATCATTGGCCAGTTGCGCAAGCTGAATCTTAACCCGGGCGCCGAGTTTAACCAGGCGCCGGTTCCGCCGGTGATCCCCGACGTCTTCATCGAGCCGACCGAAGACGGCAAGTACCAGGTACGGCTGGAAGACGGCCGCACCCCAAGACTGTTCATCAGCCCCTACTACCGCAAGCTGTTCCAAAGCGGTCAGGCCAACGAAGAAACCCGCCAGTACATCAAGCAGAAGATCAACTCCGCCCAATGGCTGATCGACTCGATCGAGCAGCGCCGCAACACCCTTAGACGCGTCTCCCAGGCTATCGTCGACCACCAGACCAGGTTTCTGAACAAGGGCCCCGAATGGATCGAACCGCTGAAAATGCAGCAAATTGCCGACAAGGTCGGGGTCCATGTGACGACCGTAAGCCGGGCGGTGGACGATAAGTGGATTCAAACGCCCCGGGGCATCTTCCCGCTGAAACGCTTCTTCTGCGGTGGCACGCTCAGCACCCACGGCGAGGAAGTCGCCTGGGACGCGGTTCGGCTGAAGCTCCAGGAAATCATCGACAACGAGGATAAACAACATCCAAAAAGCGATGACCAACTCGTCAAGAACCTGGCCTCCTGCGGGATCACCGTTGCCCGACGCACTGTGACCAAGTACCGAAAAGCAATGGACATCCCCAGCTCGCGGCAGCGCCGCCAGTGGAATTAGCCCGAATTTTTCACCACGGAGGCACGGAGGACACGGAGGACACGGAGATTCCAATTAAAGTCTTTTCTCCGTGTCCTCCGTGCCTCCGTGGTGAACTTGCTGATGGGAAGTCCGCCTTATTAGATGCTTTCGATGTGCAGTCCGCGGCGACGGCGCTCGGCCCGCCGGGTCTCGTCGATCATCCTGGCCACTTCCCGGACGTTCTCAATCCCGAGGAGCATCAGTTCCGGATGCGTGCGGTCGCTGGAGCTGATACGGATCGTGCCCACCCCGACCAGCCGTTCCAAGACCCCCTGCTCAAAAGTGATATCGTCCATGTCGATCGTTTCAATCCGATCGGTTACCCGCCGCAAGATGCCAGTCTCGTGCACGAACTGCTGGGTGGTCAACCGGTAGCGGACGTTCATCCGGCGGTAGGCCAATTTCAGCAGTTGGTACAGCCAGAGAAGCATTAGCAGGACCAGCAGAACGATCCAGGCCGTGGTATTGCGTACCCGCCATATCCAGATCGCCAGTAACACCAGCGTGAGCAGGCCGCTGTAGGTCCATGTCCCGATCATGGCCTTCGACGAGTAGCCGCCTTGCCAGAGTTGCCTTTCAGGCTCGTCGTTCGATTGCTGGGCAGCAGTGGCGGCGTCCTTGAACTTTTCGATGGGGCTGGACGCCGGCACGGCTTCCTCGTACTCGGCTGACGGAGAGTCCTGCTCGGCAAGATCGAGCCGCCCGCCGCACTTGTGACAATATACCGATTGCTCGACCACTTCCGCACCACACGTGGGACAATGCATTGTATCCGACCCCTTTCGTAAAGCTGCCGAAGAGCCACACCAAAAACCCCATTTTAGAAGAGGTCGCCCCCATACGCAAGACCACGTTTTGGTGTATAGTAGTGTCAAGTTCCAATCCTGCGTTGAATACGACGATGAAGTGCCCATTTTGCCAAAGTGAGAACGATCGGGTGATCGACACCCGCGCCAGCGAGGACGGGTCCGCTATCCGGCGCCGGCGGCAATGCCTGGACTGCGAGCGGAGATACACCACCTACGAGCGAATCGAGGGCACAACCGTCAAGATCATCAAGAAGGACGGCGCCCGCGAGCCATTCGACCACAGCAAGATCAAGCGGGGGCTGGAAAAGGCCTGCTGGAAGCGACCCATCAGCGACGCCCAACTGGAAACTATCATCGCCGAGGTGGAAGACGCGCTGGAGACCAATTTCGACGCCGAAGTGGAAAGCCGCCAAGTGGGCGAACTGGTCATGCAGCAACTCCGCGAACTCGACCAGGTGGCCTACGTCCGTTTCGCCAGCGTCTATCGCCAATTCAAGGACGTCCACGACTTCGTCAGCGAACTGAAGCCCATGCTGGACGAATCAGCGGAATGAAGTTTTCGCGTGATTCTTGTAGATGCAATAGCCGCCCGCGCAACGCCCCGCGGGTGGATTCCCGCGACGCGTTGCGCGGGCGGCTATTACAGCAGCTTGTGCGAAAACTACTTCAAGATGCCTAAAACTCCAACCGCCGAAACGCTCGGAAGCCTATCCGTAGCGGAATTACCGTGGCCAGCACGCCGAGCACGATACTGCCGGCGATTCCGGCCGTCAGCCAAAACTTTAGCCACCAGTGGATGGTGGTTTGCTCGGCCAGGACGCGAGCGGCCTGGGCGGCCTGGTAGGAGTGACACGGC
>JAUWHT010000289.1 GCA_030605745.1 Pirellulales bacterium
GAGGGCGGCATGGATCACACCGCAAATAGCGGGGGTTTCTTGCCGAATAACCCTCACCCTAACCCTCTCCCGGAGGGGGAGGGGACTCGCATCGGTAATTTCAAAACACGTTCTTAGTCTGTGCCATAGCTTGGACCCTCCAGTATATCAGATGAAGTAACCTACTGCTCAACAAGGACTTGCACCCGCCGAACACAAGAATCTGCCAACCACCCCATCAGTGGTGATTTACCCAGATTATCGGCGGTGAATCGCTGGAGCCGATTACCGAGTCGCCGGCGTGCAGGCCGTGGCAACGAACCGGCAAGTCCGCTCGGCCAGCCCCGGCGGCGGGAGGAAATCGCACCGGGCGGCCGAAAGCGGCTCAAGCCGGCTGCGAACCAACGCTAACTGCTCCCGGAACTCCGGCTCACTCCGAAGACGCACAGCAACCTGCTCCTGCTCCGAGTCGTCCAACGCACCGAGCAGGTGGCCGAGCAATTGCTCTTGCACGGGATCAGTCATTTTGGAAGGTGGGTACAGGTAAGCGTCTCGCTGAGCTTCTGAATGGCGGCGTGCAGGCGGCTCTTGACCGTTCCAACGGGAATCGACAGCACATCGGCGGCTTCACGGTATTTGAGCCCTTGGAAGTAGACCAGCAGAACCACTTGCCTGGCTTGTTCTGAGAGATTTTCAACGGCTCGACGGACCTGCTCGCGCTGCTCGGCCGATTCGGCTTCTTCGACCGGGCCCGATTCCGGGCTGTCGAGCAATTCGACCAGTGTTCCCGCTTCATCCTCCGATTTTCCCCCGACCCGGCGGTCAAGACTGACCATCTGGTGCCGCCGACTGCGCCGCTGCAAATCGATTGCCTGGTTCGTGGCAACCGTGTACAGCCACGGACGCACCCTTCGGCCTGGCTCGAACTGCCCGCATTTCAAGTGGACTTGGAGGAACGTCTGCTGAAATACATCCTCGGCCATCTCGGCATCACCCAGGTAATGCCGCAAGTAGCCAAACAGCTCCCTCTCGTATCGACGTACCAACTCCTCAAACGCACGCCGGTCGCCCCGCGATCGGTACTCCAGCAGGAGTTCCTCGTCGGTCCAGGCGTCCGGCGTGTTCGATTTCGGAGCACTCCGGTACAACTGTTCAATCGTGCCGTTCATATTCGATACGCACCTGTAGCAAAGACAGTTCGATCTTCCAGGTGGCAGAGAAGTGCCATGGCGCCCCCGCGCCCGGCGATTTAGTGCAACGCAACTCTCGTGCCCAAATAGACCAAGCAGAAGAAAAAAACCGCAATCAACATCCACCAATCGCGCAAACGCCTTCGCCAGCTTGAAGTTACGCGAGATTGCCGGTAGTTCCGATCGCGCATACCCGTTCGGGGGACAGACCAATCCAATGAAACTTTTTGCCCCCGGTTACACGCCACAGCCGCCACACCCATCCTCTTTCGGCGGCCGACACCACGAAAACTGCCAAAATGGCAGATTTATGTGTTACCCAGCAGTTGGTATGATTCACTACCTTACGGTAAAACTATCCAGGATTCTCAATTCCTTCTGATTAAGTTTCCGCCAGCTTTTTTAGGCACTGCTGCATGTACTTGATGCTCTCGCCGGCCAGCCGCTCGATGCCGGGCGAGTAGTCGAACACCTCGACCGAGACCCAACCGCGATAGTCCACCTCGCCCAGGGCCTCGAGAATCGGCAGGAAATCGAGTTCGCCGAAGCCGGGTCCCTGGAGATTGGGGTCGTTGGCATGGAAATGGGCCAGCAGCGCGTGGTGCCGGCGGATCAGCTCGGGGATCGGCGCCGATTCGCTCGACATCGCCTTGCAGTCCAGGTGCAGCCGGACCTGGGATGAACCGATCAGCTTGGCGAGTTCTACCGCGTCGGCCGCCGTCTGCATGAAGTCGGTCTCCGAGGGTGCCAGCGGCTCCAGGGCGATCACCACGTCGGTTTCCTCCAGCAGCGGCACCACCGCGCGAAACACCTCGGCTGCGTACTCCATTGCCTGGCTGTGGCTGACGCCCGGCAGCAGGTTCCGCTGATCGGGCGAGCCGCAGACCATTACCCGGCCTCCCAGGTCGGCACAGAACCGGGCAAGCTCAGCGAAGTAGCCGGCCGTGCGGTTGCGGACTTCCGGCTCGGGACTGGTCATATAAAGGCCTTCGGTCTTGGCCAGCAGCCAGTGCAGGCCGACGATCTGGAGCCCTGCCGCGTCGGCCTGCCGCCGCACCTCCGCCCGCTTGGCCGAGGAAATGTCGGTCACGTCGTTGGAGATCGTGAACGGCGCGATCTCCAGCCCCATGTAGCCACATTCGGCTGCAAAGGCAAACGCCCGGTCAAACGGCCAGTCTCGAAAAGTCTCGTTGCAGATGGCGAATTTCATGGCATACTCGTTCGCTTAGTTTAGAGTCTATTATTGCGGCCAGGCTCTCGACGAACAGCCCCGGACGACCGCGAGGAGGGATTTCCGGATCGGGCAGAGATTTCTTTTGGCTGGAGATTTCGTCGCAATGTCTTTTAACATAAGCACTTACAACGATTTGGGTAACTTGAGTTCCAACCAATTCCGGCGATTCTGGATTGTCGCTTGACAGGGTTGTAGGGATATTGGTATACGTAGGTGTGCTAGCAGTAGCGGCGTCCCGCCGGCCATCGGCCATGTAACGCCGGCGTCTCGCCGGCTGTATTGGCCGGCGTCTCGCCGGCTGTGTTGTGCCGGCTGCACGCCGGGGCAACTCGGGCGTGCTCGGCGTAGGGTGGGTGCTTGCACCCACGCGAACTCGTCGTGGTTTAGACGCGTGGGTGCAAGCACCCACCCTACACTCTCTTCTGTTCAGTTCACTCCTCAGTCGGCCGAGTCGGCACCCTCTGTCGGCCGATCTCCAATTTTGGACCCCTTGGGGCCAGT
>JAUWHT010000278.1 GCA_030605745.1 Pirellulales bacterium
GTGAGCAGGCAAGCCCCAGCAACAGGCTGTCGGCGAAACTAACGTGATTCGGCGTCAGCAGGACCCCGCCCTGCTCGGGTAGGTTTTCCAGCCCGTGGACCCGAACCCGGTAAATCACGCGGCTTAGCAGCCAGAGGATGAAGCGTGTGGTCTGAAGCGGCAGTTGCCTCGCGATGCAGATGACAATCGGGACGGTGACGATACCCACCAGCAGGAAGATATGCCGGGCCGAGAGCCCAAGCGGACCGGCCAGAAGCCAGAACACCCCGGAGGCCAGCAACATGCCGGCGAACGTAATGAAGTTGCTGGCCGCCAGGATCGCACCACGCGACTGTTGCGGACTGCGATGTTGCAGGAACGCTTGCAGTGGCACGTCGTACAACCCGGCACCGCAGCCGAGGGCGAACAGCAGGAAACAGGTCCAGTAGTAGGGCGCTGAGGCGGGGCTGCCGGTGCCCTCGGGCACGGTGCAGATAAGCATGGAGACGGTGGCAATGGCCGCCGCACCTACCGGCACGATTCCCAGTTCGACCTTCCCGGCCGACCACACGCCCGCCAATATGCTGCCCGCGCCGATCCCAAGCGCCAGTGCGGCCAGCAGTGGACCCACGTACTGCTGCTTCACCGCCAGTTCCACCACGGCGAATTGATCGATGTTGATTTGGACCAGCGCGCCGGTGGCCCAAAAGAAGGCAGTCGCCAACGCCGCCAGAAGCAATGGCCGGTTCGATCCTAGCGCGACCAGGTCTCGCACGGTCTGGCCGAAGGGATTGACGGGAAATGCTCGGGCCGGATTGGCAGGTCGCAGCCGGCCGATCAACAGGCTGGTCATCAGGCCGACCGTGGCCACGGCGATCAGTGCCACGGCCGAAATCCACCAATGGTGTTGGCCTGCCGGCTGTGTCAGGCCGTACAACACGCCGCCGGCCACGCTGCCGAGGATGATCGCCAACACGGTGGTCAGTCCGATGATACCGTTGGCTGCCGAGATCCGGTCCGCCCGGACGATCTCCGGAATGCTGCCTAGCTTCGACGGGCTGAACAGGGCACTCTGGGCGCCCATCAGGGCGAGCACGGCGAACATCAGGTAGATGTTGCCGGCCAGGATTGCCGCGACGCCCAGGGCCATGATCGCAATTTCGGCCAGCTTGCAACCGACGATCACGGTCCGTTTGCTGAAGCGGTCGGCAAGGTACCCGGCCGGGGCAGCCAACAGCAGATATGGCAGCACGAAACAGGCCAACCCGACCGACAGCGCCCGTTCCGCACCTATCAGCTCCTTGCCGATGGGCACGACAAGCCAGCGGAACATGTTGTCGTTCAAGGCCACGAGGAACTGGGTGGCCACCAGGGCCAGGAAGTTCCGCGAGAGGAGGCCCGCGCGCGGGTCGTTTAGCCGCCGGGCTTGCCCGCACGTTGTGGGAGGCGACTCCGTCGGCGACAAAGGTCTGTGCACTGTCAAGTCGCAGTCAGAGACGCCTCCCACAAGCGGCCGACGCGCCGGGCAAGTCCGGCGGCTAAACGGATTTTTGGTCAATAATCCCGACATAAGTAACAAGGCGAGTTTTGCCGCGTGATGTAACTTCTCAAAACTTCCACAACAACACGGCCGAGTAGTCCAAGTCGTTCGGTCTGACACCGTGTGGCGTGCTGTCGTAGCGATCGAGCACGCTCAGCTTCAGGCTGAGGTCCATCTTCTTGTCGATCAGCACTTCCCAACCGGCCCGGCTATTAAGCCGGAAATCGCGCATGTCGGTTGTATCGGGCGCGTATTTTGCCGACGCGGTAAGCTTCTGACGTTCACTGAGCCGATGCTCGAAATCCAGGCCGAAAAAGGCCTCTGGAGGAAAGTGGTTTTCGGGGCCGCCGATTTCGCGGGAAGAGCCGGCACCAACGCGGCCAGCAAACGACGTGTTCTCCGACTTGATCAACTGGTAGCCCAAGCCGAAATTCATCGTGATCCGAACGTCGAACGCCTGAAACTCGTCGTAATCGACGGTTCCGTGCAGAAAGGACGCCCAGCGGGAGTCTTCGAAGAGCCGCTCCCATCGCCAGTCGAACAGTGCCTGATTCTCCGTTTCAACAGCTCGGTTGGTTTTCTTTCGGTAGTCCAGGTCCAGTGTGAGGACGTGGCGGTCGGTCTTTCGCTTGGCGTCGAACCCCAGTCGGAAATTCAGTGCCTGGGTGTTACCCTCGGCCCCGTCGAGCCCGAGTTCGAAGCTGCCTTCCCAAAGCTTCACCTTAGGCTCGGGTTCCGGCTCGGCGGCCAGGTCCATCTCTTGTAACGCCGGCGTCCCGCCGGCTATGTTATGTGGTGCCGGCGAGACGCCGGCGTTACGATCCGAGAGGAAACTGAATATGAACGAGACTGCAAAAACCACTCTTTTCGTCGCCGTCGCCGCGGCCGTGCTGGCCGCTCTAATGCTCTTCACCTACGTGGGCCGGTCGCTTAGTCCGGTGCTCGAGCCGCAAGAGATGATCGGCAAGCAGTTGTTCCCCGACTTCAAGCCGCTGGACGTGACCAGTCTGGAGATCGTCAAGTACAACGAGGAGACGGGCACGCCCAGCATCTTCGAGGTAGCCCAGGTCAACGGGATCTGGTCGATTCCCTCGCACTCGAACTACCCGGCCGACGCCAAAGACCAGCTTGCCGAGGCGGCTTCCAGCGTGATGGGGCTGAAGGTCCTCAGCGTGGCCAGCGACAACCCGGGCGATCATGAACTCTACGGCGTGCTCGACCCCGGCTCAAAGAGCCTCAAGCCCGGGGCCGTCGGTGTGGGCACCCGCGTGGTCATGAAAGGCAAGAAGGACAAAACACTGGTAGCCCTGGTGATCGGCAAGCAGGTGCAGGGGCAGGACGACCTGCACTACGTCCGCCGTGTCGGCCAGGATCCCGTCTACACCGCGGCCGTCAATCCCGCCAAGCTCTCAACCAACTTCGACGACTGGATCGAAGACGACCTGCTGAAACTGAGCACCTGGGACATCCGCCGGATCGAGATTCGCGACCACTCGGTGGACGAAGCGAACCGGGCACTGCTGCAACGCGGCGAAATGGTCCTGGCCTACGACGACACCGGTGATCCGAAGTGGAAAATGCTGGAAGACAAGGTGTTTCAGCAGGGCAAGTGGGCGCCCATGAAGATAGCCGAAGACGAGCAGCTCGACACCAGCAAACTCGACGAGATGAAAAACGCCCTGGACGACCTGAAAATCGTCGATGTCAGGCGCAAGCCGGCAGGGCTCAGCGACGATCTGGCAGCCGA
>JAUWHT010000063.1 GCA_030605745.1 Pirellulales bacterium
CCGGCTCGTCGAACTGGATACGCGGCATCCTAACGTCCGGGCACTGTTTGAGAGCCGCGCCGCCCGGCGCTCCGAGCAGTTGTCCGAAAGACTAAAAAGAGTAAGCGTGGACGAGTTGGCGATCCACACCGACGAGGATTACTTGAGCAGCCTGCGCCGTTTCTTCCGCATTCGCGAGCGGCGGTTTCGTTGATTCTTTATCAGATGTATCATGCAAAGTTGCACGATTATTTCAAAAATAGAGCGTTTAGCCGCCGCGTCCACGCGGCGCAATTTCCCCGGCGTAGACGCCGGGGCTAAACTAGCGGCCGTGTTGATCGTAGTATCGTTCCTTCCGGGCTGTGGCCACGCGCCTGTGGAAGACTCTCAGCCGAAACAGGCCCGATCGGAGGTAGAGCGTGGTCCGGTGCGGGTCTCGGTCGAGGTGCAACCGGCCCGGGCGCGGCTCTCCGATCAGCCGACAATGACCTTGACGATTGATTGTGAACCGGGCGTGAGCGTCGAAAAACCGGTGTTCGCCGACTCGATCGGCGATTTCCGGATCCACGATGTTCAAGAGCCTCTGCCGCAGGTCAAGAATCAACGAGAGATCACTCAGCAGATATTCACGCTCGAGCCGACCCGGACCGGCGAGCTGCCGATCTTTCCCATCGCCGTCAGGTTTACTGACACCCGGCCTGAGGGCGACGGCAAGCAGCATATTGTCGAGACCGAGGAGTTTACGGTCGATATCGTCTCGGTGGTCGACTCCGAGGTAACCTCTCTGGACGAACTTCGCTCGCAGTCGCCGCCGATAGCGCTTCCCCGACCTGCTCGGGTACTCCTATGGTCGTTGACGGCCGCAGTTGTGGCGATTGCCGGTGTGGTGCTTGCCTGGTGGCTGCGGAAGCGACATCGCAAGACAGTCGAGCAAAGGCGATTGTCTGCAAAGGAGATTGCCCAACTGGAATTGCAGAAGCTGTGGGAAAGTGGACTGGCCGAGCGAGACGTGAAGTTGTACTACGTGGACGTAACCGGCATCGTTCGGCGGTACATCGAGCGGACGACCGCAGTTCGCGCCCCCGAGCAGACCACCGAGGAGTTTCTGCGGGAGATAAGCCGCCGGAACACCTTTCCGCCGGAGGAGGGCCGGCGGCTGAAGAACTTCCTCGAATCGGCCGACCTGGTCAAGTTCGCCGCGCACCAGCCACGCGCCGAAGACATCCACGAGAGCTTCCAACGAGCCAAGGACTTCGTCGGGTTTGAACCAAGTTACTGAAAACTTTGAGGTGGCACGTCCCTGAGCTTGCGAAGGGCGTGAAGGACCGTGCAACACGCCCTTCGTTCCTCAGGGCGTGCCACCCACCGCAATATCGCAAAGTTGACGCAAAGCTGACCAAAAACCGTTTGGTGATAGGAGATGCACGCATGATGGGATTCCGCTTCCAAGACCCGGAGTGGCTGTTACTGTTGATTCCGCTAGCGCTGTTGGCATGGCTGGCGATCCGCCGGCAGCGCCGCGTGGCGGTCCTGTATTCCGACGTAAGTATTCCCACGTCGCTGCCGATCAGCATGGCACTGCGTGTGAAGCGGTTGCTGTCCTGGATGTGGCTGGCGGCAATGGCGCTGTTGATTGTGGCCTTGGCCCGACCGCAGCGCGGACGCGAGGAGTTCCGCATCCAGACCGAGGGCGTGGCAATCGAGATGTGCATCGACCGCTCCGGCTCGATGCAAGCCATGGACTTCCAACTCGACGGAGAGCGTGTCAACCGATTGGCGGCCGTCAAGCGGGTGTTCAACGATTTCGTCAGCGGCATGGGCGGCCTGCCGGGGCGGCCGGACGACCAGATCGGATTGATCTCCTTCGGCGGATATGCACACGACAGGTGTCCGTTGACGCTCGACCACGGCGTCTTGCTGCAAATCCTGGAGACCATCAAGATTCCCGAGCCCATCTACGACTCCAAGGGCCGGATGATCAACCAGCGCCTGTTGGAGGAGGAAATGGCCACGGCCATCGGCGACGCCGTGACAACGGCCGTGGACCGGCTCAAGGACGTTAAGGCCAAGAGCAAGGTAATTGTTCTGCTTTCTGACGGTGAGAACACGGCGGGCGTGATCGATCCGCAGGAAGCGGCCGAAGCCGCCAAGGCGCACGGAGTGAAAATTTACACCATCGGGGTCGGCAGCACCGGCAGGGCGCCGTTTCCTGCCATTGACGTTTCCGGCCGTAAAGTGCTGGTGCCGCAACTGGTCAGGCTCGATGAGCAGACGCTCAGGGCAATAGCCGAGGCGACCGGCGGCCGGTATTTCAATGCGAAGGATACCGAGGCACTGGAAGACGTTTACGCCGAGATCGACAAGCTGGAAAAGAGTCTTACCACCGGACGCCTCTATACGGAATATCGCGAGTTGTATCAGTACGCCATGTTTCCCGGCCTGGGCTTGGTTCTGCTGGTGATCGGCCTGGTGTCCACGCGTTTTCGTTCCTTACCGTAGGCTGAACGACTATGTATTGGGAAAACCCTAGTGTGCTGTTGGGCTTGTGGATCCTGCCGCTTGTGGCCGCGCTGATGGTCTATGCGCATCGGCGGCGCGCATCGGCGGCCCGGCAGTTTGCTGACCCGGCGATGGTCCGCCGGCTGATGCCGTCGGTCCGGGGCGGCCGGCCGTGGGTCAAGGGGGCCTGCATCCTGTTGGCCCTGGGATGTCTGATCGTGGCGGGTGCCCGGCCGCGGTTCGGTGTCTACTTCGAGAAGGTTGCCCAGCGCGGCGTCGATCTGTTCGTGCTGTTGGACGTCTCGCGATCCATGACCGCCGAAGACGTCGCGCCCAATCGTCTGGAGCGGGCGAAGTCGGATATCCGCGACCTGCTGAAAAAGCTGCCCGGCGACCGCGTCGGACTGATCGTCTTTGCAGGCAAGCCGGTGGTCAAGGTGCCGCTGACGACCGACCAGGGCTTTTTTCGCGCGGTGCTGGACGAGATCAACACGCGAAGCGCCCCGCGCGGCGGAAGCCTGATCGGCGACGCGATACGCAAGGCCATGGAGGCCATGCCCGAACGACGCAATCGCGACCAGGTCATGGTGCTGATAACCGACGGCGAAGACCACGATTCGTTTCCCAGAGAAGCGGCAAAACAGGCAGCCGAGCGGGGGATCAAAATCTTCACCGTCGGACTGGGCGACTCTAAAGAAGGCGCCCGCGTTCCGATCCGCGATCGCTCGGGAAAGATGCATTACCTGAAATACAAGGACCAGGAGGTCTGGTCCAAGGTGGACGAGGACCTGCTAAAGCAAATCGCCTTAAGCAGCAAGGGTGCATATATCCCGGCCGGAACCCGGGCGTACGACCTGGGCCAAATCTACGAGGACCACCTGGCCGGGCTTGCACAAGGCGAACTCAATGTGGAAAAGCGAAAACGCCATCGCGACCAGTTCCAGTTGTTCCTCTGCATCGGAATCGTCCTGTTGCTGGTCGAGATGGCAATACCGACACACCATGGGCCGACGAAGTTGAAAAACAAAAATCGTTCAACAAATCATAACAATAGCCGGGGGACAACGTCCCCCGGGTCACCCCCGGCGGCTGTTAGCCGCCGGCTACTGCGACACAGGCCGGTGAAACCGACCACAATCATCCTACTATTGGCCCTGCTGGGGCTTCCGACCGCCGCGCCGGCAGCGTCGCCCAATGCGGCGGACCAGGTGAAGCTGGGGATCGAACAGTTCGAGGCGGGCGACTACGCGGCGGCGTCCGAGGCCTTCGCCCGGGCCGACGCCACGCAGCCGGACGACCGGCGGATTGCCTTCGACAGGGCATGTGCTTACGCCGCCGCTGGAGACGAGGCCCGTGCGATCGAGTGGTTCCAGAAGGCGGCACTGACCGAAGATCACAAACTGGCTGCCCGGTGTCACTACAACATGGGATGCCTGGCCGTGGACAAGGCCCGGGCACTGTTGGGCGAAAAGCCCGAGGAGGCGACTCCCGAGACACGCACCGAATGCCTGGAACTGATGGAACTGGCGATCGCACACTTCCGCGACGCGACCGGCTTTGATGAGAACGGTGCCGATGCACGTCACAACCTGGAAGCCGCACGGCTGTGGATTCGGCACATAAAGGAGGTCTGGCGGCAGCGCGATCTACAGAAACAGCGCGAAAAGATGAACTTGCTGGAGTACCTCCAAATGCTCGAACAGCGGCAACGGACGTTGCGCACGACGGGCAAGGCACTGGCAGGCGAGCACAGGTCACCCAAACGCCGCCAGGCGGTGTTTACCGCCGAAACATCCGAGCGCCGGTTGGCCGAAGAGATCGAGCCTCTGAAGGCGAAGATACATGCCGGGCTGCGGCCGCAGCAGTCGCCACAGGTAGCCGCCTCCGGCGGTACACCCCAGCCGGCCGTGGCCGGGCAGCCGAATGCGGAAAAGGCGGCCGAGGTGCTCGGCGGACTGGCCGACAACGCAGGCAAGGCCATGCTGGCAGCGGCCGACGAGCTGAGACACAACCGGCCCGCCGCCGCCGTACCGGTTCAGGCCGACGTGGTGGAGAAGCTCGACCAGGTCTACATGGTCGTGGCTCCGTATACCAACCTGGTCCAAAGGGCCGTCGAGCGGCAGAAGGGGCTGGTTGATCAATATCAGCAAGAACCGATCGACCTGAACGAATCGGCCTGGAACCAGAGATTCATCACCGGTTGGAGCGAGATGCTGCTGGCCAAGGCCAAGCAGGGGCTTAAGAACATGCCACCGGCCGAACCGGCCCCGGCGCCAAAGCTGCCAGTGGCCGGTCCGCCGGTAGCCGAATCGTCGAAAGACGATTCCCCAAAGAAGACCGACCCCGCGGAGGCTGCAAGAAAGCAATTAGAGGCACTGAGAAAGGCCATGGAAAAGGCCGTCGAACTGGCACCCAAAGTCAAAACCCTGACTGCCGAAGCCGCCACGCACCTGGAGCAACAAGAACCGGCCGAAGCACTCCCCAAACAGGAAGAAGCGCTCAAGCTGCTCAAAGAAATGCTGCCCAAGCAAGACCAGCAAAAGAACCAGGATAAAAAAGATCAGCAGAAGAAAGACCAAGACAAGAAGGATCAAGAGAAAAAGGACCAAAATAAGAAAGACCAGGACAAGAAAGACCAGGACAAGAAAGACCAAGAGAAGAAGAATCAGGATAAAAAGGATCAAGAAAAGAAGGACCGGAATAAGAAGGATCAGGACAAGAAGAACGACAAGGAGAAAGAGCAGTCGGGACAGCGACCGCAACAGCCGCGAGACCTGTCCAAAAAACAGGCCGATGCGGTTCTGCGAAAGGCCCGCGAGCGGCAGCAGAAGCGACGCAAGCTGGAAGCACTGCTCCAGCAGCAGCTCTATCGTCCCGGCAAAGTCGAGAAGGATTGGTGATCGGCATGAAGAGCGTTGCAGCCTTGGCTATAGTGTTGCTCGGCGCGACCGGGCTCCCGGCGGCCGACCGCGAGCCGGCGGTCATCGCCGACGTGGACCGCCGCCAAATCTACCAGGGCGAGTCGGTCCGCTACACGGTCATACTTAACCACGTGCAAAACCCCAGTCCGCCCGAGCTGCGCGGCTTCGATGACTTTAGCGTGACCCCGCTGGGCGAACGATCGCTCAATTCCGTCCAGAGTTTCACCATCAACGGCCGCACTACGACCGTCGAGCGTCGGGGTCGGGAGTACAGCTATCGGCTAACGCCGCTTCGGGCCGGACTGCTGCGAATCCCTGCGCCTGTGGCCATGGTCGACGGCAAGCAATTAAGCGGCAACGAACTGACCATCAACGTCGTCCCGCCGCAGGAGCAGGACGTGGCCGTATTGGAAATCACGTCCGACCGCCGGTCGGTCTATCCGATGCAGCCGTTCAGCGTAACGCTCTCGATCCTGCTGAAAGAACTGCCCAATCCATTTTCCGATGAGGATCCCACCCGGGTCGAGTTCACCCGGTCGTTGCAAATCCCGTGGGTAAACGACGAGCGGTTGCCCGGCGGCCTGGAGCCGAGCGGCGACTGGCAACGGTGGCTAATGCCTCTGAAAAGCCTCCAGGGCTTTGGGTTCAGCATTAACAACATCGGCGAGCGGGAGATTTTCTCGCTGTTCCGCGACCGCCCACGCTCGTCGAGCTTTCACCCTAAACCTCGCAAGGTCTACCGACCGGACCAAAGCGGGCAGGAAGTAGGTTACTGGCAATACGACTTTACGCGGCAGTTCATCCCCAAGCGTTCGGGCCGGTACACGTTCGGGCCGGTGACGCTCAAAGGCACGTTTGCCACGGACATCGACGAGCAGGGCAGAATTCGCAGCAAGGAAGACATCTACGCCGTGGCACGCCCGATCGTGGTCACCGTGAAGGACGTTCCCGAACAGGGCCGGCCCGACTCGTACATCGGCGCGGTGGGCAAGTTTCGGCTCAGCGCCGAACTGCACCCGAAGAAAGCCAAGGTGGGCGACCCGATGACTTTGACGCTGACGCTCTCCGGCGAAGGAACATTGGACGAAGCCTACCCGCCCGACCTTGCCCGCGTGGCGGAGATCGCCCAGCAGTTCAAGGTTTATGAGGCCACGGAAGAAACCCAAGGCGACGCCCGACAGTTCACCTACGGCTTGCGGCCGTTGAAGGAAGGGATCGAGCAGTTTCCCGCGGTGCCGGTTTCCTATTTTGACGTCAGTACCGACCGGTACGTTACGCTGCGAACCGATCCGATCCCGATTGAGGTGACCAAGGCCGACCGGTTTTCGAGCCGGCAGATCGTTGCTGCGCGTCGCAACTCGTCGGCAGCCGGAGACAACGTCCAGGTCCGTCAGGAAGGCATCTTCGCCAACATCACCGACTTGGGGGCAGTCCGCGACGAGTCGGTCCGGCCGGTGTACTGGCTGGCCGGACTGGCCGGCGCGATCGGGTTGTACCTCGTCGTGGCCGCGGTCGTCTGGCAAGTCCGCCGGCGCAGCGGAGACGTGGCGCTCAGGCGGCGCCAGGCGGCCCACTCAAGGGCCCGCACAAGGCTCCGCCAGGCAATGGTCGAACTCAAGTCCGACCGGCTCCGCCAGGCGGCCGATCACGTGCAGGCCGCACTAGTCGGATTGGTGGCCGACATGACCGACTTGCCCGAGGCCGGACTCACACCACGCGACGTCGAAAAGCAACTCCGCGCGTTCCGCGTGGAGCAGGATTTGGCCGACCGCGTGAACCGACTGCTGGAAACCTGCGACGCCGCCCGATACGGGACGTCGGACGCCGCCATGAGCAACTTCGATCACGAAGCCCAACAACTCATCAAGCCGCTGACAAGACAACTGAAGGTCAGTAGGCGCTGACATAAAGCCGCGACCGGTGGTCGCGACCAGCGATCCGAAAAAATCGTGTGACTATCGTCCGTGGCGCGACCAACGGTCGCGGCTTTATGAGTAACAGGCCGAAGAGAATTCATGGATTTACAATGCAGAAATATCAAGCCAAGACTCCGGGCACCATGTTTGTGATTCTTGCCGTCCCGCTGCTGATCGTGCCGGGCTGCGGCCGAAGTGTGGATCTGGAACTCTCACAGAAGTTCCAGGCGGCGCAAAAGGCGTTCGATGAGGCCTCCAGCCCGGAGGACTTTCTGAAGGTCGCCGCCATGTATCGAGAGATCCGCGATATCGACGGCGTCTCCGGTGCCGTGCTGTACAACCAGGGCAACGCGTTGATGCGGGCCGGCTGCCCCGGCCGGGCAATCGCCGCCTATCGCCAGGCCAAGCGGTATCGACCCAACGATCCGTACCTGGAGGCCAACCTCCGCTACGCCCTGGCCGCCGAGGACCCTGCGGCCGGGCGGCGGCCCGTCGTCGAGTACCTGCTGTTCTGGCAGGATTGGCTCAGCTATCCGGCAAAGTTCTACCTGGCCGACGCTGCCGCTGCCGCGACCTTCATTTTGGGCCTGCTGGCGCTGTTTGTGGGCCGTCGTGTGTTCGGACGGCTGGCGATTGCCGGCATCGTGCTGACGGCCCTGCTTATGCTTTCGGCCGGTTATGATTGGTATCGATTCGATCACATCGTTCACGGTGTAATTGTCCAGGACGAGGTAATCGCGCGGAAGGGAAACTCCACCGGCTACGAACCGGCCTTTACGGAACCGATCGGCGAGGGCACCGAGTTCCGCGTCCTTAAGCGCCGCGGCAAATGGCTGCTGATCCGCCTGGCCGGCAACCAAGAAGGCTGGATCGAGAAAAACACGGCCGAGATCTATTGAAGACGTAATCCCAAATCTGAAATCTGCTCATACTACCGCTTACTGCTGTTTGTCTTCGTGTAGATCGACGATGTCCTGAAGGATGAAATCCTCCGGGAACGGCTCGTCGCGCAGCTCGAGAATCTTTCGGTAGCGATTGACGATGTCCACCAGATCGGAGCCGAAGGTTTCGTCGGGGACGAGTTCGGGGAACTTGTCGAGCACCTTGCGCCATGCATTAAGTCCTTCGTCGTAGTACCTCAGGGCGTTGGGCAGGTCGCCGTCAGCGAAGGCATGGTCGCCCTGGTAGATCAGCTTGCGTGCGGCGAGGGTTTCTTGGGTCTGTTCCACTTGGGCGCGGAGCCGCCAGGACTCGAAGTTAACGATCTGGCGATAGCGGCGGATGATATTGGCAACTCGTTCGGCCTCGACCGCTTCCTTGGCCAGCTTCAGCGCCTGCTTGCGCCGGGGGCGCTTGATCCGTGCGGCAACCTCTTCGTGGGTTACTTCGAGCAGTTCCTTGGCCTTCGCGGCGAGTTCGTGTTGCTCGGTGGTTCGCTCGCCCGGTGTCGTATCGACGGCCTGGCGCAGTTGGTCGGTCAGTTCGGCGCGTTTCTCCTGGTGAATCCGCTCGCGAAGTCCCGGCTCGATCGCATCGAGCTTCTCGACCAGTTTCCTGGCCTTTTCCTCGTACATTTCCCGATCGTTCAGCCGGATGCTAATGCCGTAGGAAGTGGGAATGTTGATCGAGCCGTACTGGTCCCACTCTCTGGCGGCGTCTTTCCATGCCCGTTGGGCCCTCTCGCCGAAGATGCCGTCTTTTTCCAGGGCTTCGGCGTAGTTCATCTGGCACATGGGCACGTCGGAGCGGAAGATCAACGGGCTCATGCCTTTCATCGATGCGCCTTTCTCGTCGACCTGTTGCACGGCCTCTTGAAACCACTGTTTACCGACCAGCCAGTTGTCGCGATTGGCCAGTTCGCGGGGACCGTGGAAATCGTCATCCTGCTTGAACAGCTTGCGGAATTGCTTGCTCTCGTCGGCCCGGCCGATCTTCTGGGCGATGAACCAGCCGACGTCCCAGAACAGCCGCGGCTCACGCTGGTTGTACTTAATGCCTCTCTTAAGGAAATTGATGCCCTTGATTACCCAGCGGTAGCGCTGGTGGAAGTCGTCGAACTCGGCCGAGACGTTGTAGGCCAGGTTCCACGCCTGGAAGCGCCACACGGAGATGAAGTTCGGCTGCACTCGGGTGATCTGCTCGAGTGTGGCGGAGAGGTTGGTCCAGTCTTTTTTCATCTTGTAGCGATTGGCCTTTTCCCACAGGATATTGGCCGCCACGCCGCGCATCCCCAGGGTGGCCAGCTTGATCGTCTCGCTGGTCGGATCGATCTGGCCGAGCTGCGCCTGGCTGAGCCCGTTTTGGGCGCGGAGCCGGGCCAGCTTTCCACCCGGGCTGCCCTTGGCTGTTTCGGTGTCGCGGGTGGCCGGGCGCCCCAACACACTCAGCAGACCCAACAGCACGGCGATAGCCACCAAGTAGATGATCTTCCGCTGAAACGAGCTTCGCGGATTCATTTGGCCACCTCGCGCATCTTGAGAAAGAAGTAAGCGGCCACAAACACCGGCAGCAGGAACGCCAGTACGCGGAAAGCGCACTGTAGCATCAACACCGGCGAAATGTCGAAACCGTAGGCCACGTAGTCGGCAAAGCTGAAACTTCCGAAGTCCGGCAGCACTGCCGCCGCCGCCCACAGGCCGTAACCCATTACCACGTCGAGCATCTGTGCCACGGTCGTTCTCAAGCCCGGCTCCATCTCGGAGACCAGATTCTGCTGGGTAACCAGCCGGATGAAGGCCTCGAAGGGTCCCCCACCGATCACTTCGCCGGTGGCCAGTCGGGCCATGAACTGGCTGAACAGCCCGCCCAGCAGCGCCCCCAGCGTGGCCATCACGGCCACCGGACCGCTCAGAAACGTGCTAAACAGCACGCCGATACCGATCACCAGCACCATCTGGAACCAGATTCCCAGGTAGCCCTTGGCGAAATTCACCTTGAAGGAGGCATCGTGCGCGCGGAGGTAAAGGTCCGGCTGCGCGGCCCCAAAATACTGTGCCCGCGGCAGGCAACGCAGCCAGATCTCCACCCGTCCGTCGGCTACCAGGTCCCTGAACAGGTCCAGCGTGCGGCCGTCGGCGGTCTGCAACTTGCGAGGAATGAATTGCAGATCGGTGGCGAAGTCTTTGGCGGTGAAGATCTTGGCCTCGACCATCTCGCCGGTCTTCGGGTTGCGCACAGCCAAGCTTCCCAGGATACCTGGAATGTCCTCCGGATCGGAGGTATCGCCCTTGTAGGTGCGGAAGACCTCGATGGTCAGTTCCAGGGGCAACCCGTCGGGGAATTTAGCTTCAGTGACCCCGTCGAAGGTCCAGACGGCCGCCGCCAGGGACCCCCCTTCGATATAGCTGCGATAGGTCCACTCGTCGCCAACGTTGACGCCTTTCTCGGCGTCTTTTCCGGTGCGGTCCTTGAAGTGGAGCTTGCCGTAGACGGGCACGCGGGCGACGAGCAAGCCCTTTGGGGGGCCGAGTTGATAGATGGACCTCTCGCCTGATTTCTTGATGGTCAACTCGTGCCAGTGTCCCTGTTCCATTTTCACCCGGCCGCCCCCTGCCACGTCGATGATCACCTCGTGCCGGTGCTGGTGGACACGGCTGGTACGGCCGCTGAGCTGATCGCCGGCGGACTGCTCAGCCGGCTGCAGATCAGCCCCGGTCAGCGTGTGCGTGTGCGAGAGCCCCCGTACCACGAACACGTAGCTCACCAGACCCATGATCACCAGTAGGAAAGTCCCCATCGCGGTAAACCCCAGGATCCGCCCCAGCACGATCTCGCTGGGGCGAACCGGCTTAGTGACCACGGTATGAAGGGTCTTGTTCTTGATATCTCCGGGCAGGCTCAGTGAGCTTAGGAACAACGCCAACAGCAACACCAGGTAGCTGGTCGCCGTGAGCACGAAGCTGAGGTACAGCCGGGCCGGCTGGTTGCTGCCGGGGTCGAGGAACCATCCGGCAAACAGCAGAATCAGCACGAACACGGCAAAAACCACGACCACCCGGCGGCGAATCGACTCCTTGACGGCCAGCCAACTCAGCGCCCAAACCCGCCGGGGCGAGATCAGCACCAGGTCTGCCGCCCCGCCAGCCAACGTCCGGCCGGTCATCCGCAGTGCCGCCACCGGACCGCTGCGAAGTGCAGCCACCAGCCAGCCGACCAGCACCGCCGCAAACGCCGCCCCACCAACCACCGCCAGCCAATACAACAGGCCCCACGGAAGCCAGATCGAAAGCGGCAGGATTTCAGTCTCGATGACCATGGTTAGGGGACGGAATATCGAATATCGAACAAGGAATGTCGAAGGGCGAACGATTCTATCCTCAACGGTGATTCTCTACTTATTCTTCTCAGTCGTCTTGACGCTTGCCACGAAAATGGAGATCAGTTCGTTACACTCACTAATAATCGGCGCCAGCTTCTCTTGTGGTTCGATCAAGGGTTTCCGCTGAATCATCAGCAGCCAAACATGGGTCTCCCGCAGTTCTTTGAGCGAGATCTTCATCTTGTGGAGGAAATCCTTGCGGGATTCAGCACTCCGAGCTTCACCATAATTGGGTGCGGGAGAGGTCCCCGAACGTGACAACTGACCGCCGATATGATTGCCGATGCGACTATTTGGCAGGGCCTCAACAACATTCATTACCCGTACCGCAAAGTCGATCAATCGATCTTGCAGATCGAAGTCCTGGGGGCCTTTCTCGTTCACACTTCGTAATTCCTTGTTCGACATTCGACATTCAGGAAAGGAACGCCGAACATATTTGCCGCCTCATCCTCGGTTTACCTGTGCCCCTGGTCCCTCGCCCCGCACCCGGCGTCCGGGATGGGCCTCGCTCTCGCGGATGATCCTCAGGAACAGGTCTTCGAGCGTGGTCGTGGGGTTGCCCATCGAGAGGAGTTTGCCGTCGTGACGTTCAATCACTTGTTTGATCTCCTCCTGGGCCTGATGGTTCAGTCCACTGGCCCGGATCTCGGTCACATCGCGGATTTTCAGCAGACTGTCGACCCGGCCCAGTTCCTTCAACTCGCCCTGGTGAAGGATGCCGATCCTGTCGCAGACGTCCTGCACGTCGGCCAGCAGGTGGCTGCACATCAGTATGGTTTTGCCCTCGTCGCGGAGCCTCAAGATCAGGTCCTTCATCTCGCGGGTGCCGATGGGGTCCAGGCCGGTGGTGGGCTCGTCGAGCAGGATCAGTTCGGGGTCGTTGATCAGTGCCTGGGCCAGGCCGATCCGCCGGACCATGCCCTTGGAGTATTCCTTCAACTGCCGCCGTCGGGCCCAACCCAGCCCCATCAGCTCGATCAACTCGAAGGTCCGTTGCCGGCGGACCGCTTTGGGCATGTTGAACAGCCGGCCGTAGAAGTCGAGCGTCTCCTCGGCGTTGAGGAACCGGTAGAGGTACGACTCCTCGGGCAGGTAGCCGATCCGCTCGTTCTTGCGGACGTCGCTGGCGTCGCGGCCGAAGATCAGCGACTGCCCGCTGGTGGGAAACAGCAACCCCAGCAATAGCTTGACAGTAGTGGTCTTGCCCGACCCGTTGGGCCCCAACAACCCGAAAATCTCGCCCTGTCGGACCTCCAGGTCCAGGGCCTTCAGTGCCCGGACCTTCTGCCGGCCCCAGAAATCCCGGTAGACCTTGGTCAGATTCCGGGTTTCAACCACGATGTCTGACTTCATGGATTGCCTCGTTGATTGTGTCCTACGCTGCTAGCACCGTTGATGTTCAACCACTGGCAAGGGAGGGCAAAACATCGACTATAAGGCGAGGTTTGTGATGTTTCAAGACATCACACCGCAACCGGCTCACCGTTTCTTCAGATCACTTCTCGCAACGTGGTCCGGCGGGTACACTGGTAGAATGACAAGTTATGTTGTCCGATACGGCAAGATGCGGCTTCTGGGCATTTTTACGGCCAACGGCGACCACCAGTACCGCCGGGGGATGAGAGTCATCACCCAAACCGACCGGGGTCTGGAGGCCGGCGAAGTACTGGGCGTGGGCAGCGAAGAGATGCTGGCCCAACTGAGAGAACCGGCTGAGGGCCAAATCCTCCGGGAGATCACCCCCGAAGACGCTCGCGAAATCGACCGGATCAACCTCCAGGCCAAGAAAGAACTCGACGTCTGCCAACAGTATGTCCATAAATTCGGATTGCAGATGCAGCCGGTCGACGTCGAACACATATTCGGCGGAGAGCGGATCATGGTCTACTACCTGGCCGACGCCCGGGTCGATTTCCGCGAACTGGTCAGGACACTGGCCGGCGAGTTCCAAACGCGGATCGAAATGCGCCAGATCGGCGTCCGCGACGAAGCCAAGCTGCTGGCCGATTACGGCGACTGCGGAAGACCGATCTGCTGCAACAACCATCTGGTCCAAATGCCGCCGGTGTCCATGAGAATGGCCAAGTTGCAGAAGGCTACGCTTGATCCGACGAAGATATCCGGGCGGTGTGGGCGGTTGAAGTGCTGCCTGCGATACGAGTACGAGTCCTACGAACGCACCCAGCAGGAACTCCCGCCGCCGGGCTCTCAAGTTGTCACGCCCGCACCAAACGCGCCGGGCAAGCCCGGCGGCTAAACGTCGGATTTCAATCCCAAATCCCAAATCCCAAATCCCAAATCCATGCTCGACCCTTCGCAACGAATCGCCGAACTGTTGAAAGAGGACCAGCGGTACCCGTTCGAGGCCTATGTGTTCGTCTTCGAGGCCCTCAACTACGCGCAGAGCGAGTTGGGGATGGGCAGCGAGAGCCCAAGCGAGCCGACCGGCCAGTCCGCCACCGGGGGCGAGGAGGAAGAACCCGAGCGGCACGTTGCCGGCCAGCAGTTATGCGAAGCCATCCGCCTGTTCGCGCTCGAACAGTTTGGATACATGGCTAAAACGGTGCTCAGCAATTGGGGTATCCGTAGCACCGGCGACTTTGGCGAGATCGTGTTTAACTTGATCCGCATCGGCCAGATGCGTAAAACTTCGCACGACCGCCGCGAGGACTTCGACGACGTCTACGACTTCGAGAGCGCCTTCCAACAGGGATTTGAGATCACCCCACCCGAGTAGAGTTTAGCCGCCGCGTCCACGCGGTGCAACTGCCCGGCGTGTGGCACGCCCTGAGCGCCGCGAAGGGCGTGGATTGCCGTATCCCCACGCCCTTCGTTCCTCAGGGCGTGCCACCAATTTGCTTAGTTCTATTGTGCCTGTGTTTCCGCCGTTTCAAGTTGCTTCTCCAGTTCTACCAGCTCCCGGTCTTCCTTTTCCAGTTCCTGGTGCAACCGTTTGACGACGGCTTCCTTCTCCGCTACGGCCCGCCTGAGTTGTTCAATGTTCATGACAGGGTCGCGCAACAAAAAAGGGATCGCCGTACTAAGGCCGCTCCTACCACCCTTGCAACAGGGCACGTGTGAACAGCACTCAGCCGACGCTCCCATGCGCAGCGATTTTTCTGGGCTTGTTGATTTGACTAATTTCTGGTTGCCTTCTCATTTCGCCTTGCTGTCCCGCCGCGACACCCCCCTGTTGGTCTAATTAAATGTGGCGGTATATTCTCTCAATGCCACCGCGATTACGCGGTAATCTGTGAAAGATATTGCTCTTTGTCTCAGTCGTGACCGCCATATTTGAATAGACTTTTTCGGCCGTTTCTGCTATTCTCGGACGTGGAACCGCACTTTCGCGGCCCACGATCCTACTGCGATTATGGAGGAAGCAGTCATGGCACAATTTGATCCGAAAAACCATGCCCTGGTTGGTGTCGGCGGTCTACTGTCGGTCCGTGCGGACGACGAGATAACGCGGAAGCTGTCGATGCTGATCGAAGGTGAGTGCGAAGGGTTGGGACCCATCCAAGCTGCCCACAAGTTCGGTTTCAGCAAGCAACGCTACTTTCAGTTGCGGGCGGCTTTCGCCGAACTGGGCGCCCAGGCGCTTCAAAGTCAGAAACGCGGCCCAAAGACCCATTACCGTCGAACAGCCGAGGTTGTTCGCCAGGTGATCCGGCACCGCTTCCTCGACTCCGAAGCGTCAGCCGAAGTCATCGCTCAGAAATTGTCTCAGAACGTGTTTTAAATCTCCCTTTGGGAGAGGGGCAGAGGGTGAGGGCGGCATGGATCACACCGCAAATAGCGGGGGTTTCTTGCCGAATAACCCTCACCCTAACCCTCTCCCGGAGGGGGAGGGGACTCGCATCGGT
>JAUWHT010000163.1 GCA_030605745.1 Pirellulales bacterium
GAGGCATTAACGCGAGTGGCTACGGCTGGTAGAGATGGTGTCATCTTGACCGTGATACCCAAGGGAGGAGCCGTATGAGGTAGTTCCTCACGTACGGATCTGTGCGGGGGGCCGCCCGCAAGGGCGGTCCCTACCGCGTTCACCTCCATATCCAAGTCAGTCAGGGCGCTCGCATACTCTCCTTGGCGGGCCTGGTAGCGCTCCTGGGCCGACCGCACCGCTGACAGGTACCCGAAGGCCTCCGAGGCCTTGGACCGCTCGACACTTTTGAGCAGTCGCGGTACGCCGAATGCCGCCAACACCCCGATGATGATGACCACGACGGCCAACTCGACGAGTGAGAACCCCTTCCGGGTCTTTGCCCCTTCACGATACTTCTCGACGTTCATTGAGATACGCCTCCTTTTAGGAAACAAGAAACCAAAACTGGTTGCTACAGTTCAATTCCCGCCCATCGCCGGTAACAGCAGTTTCTGCCGGACCCCGTGCGATTGGGGTGGGAATACACTAAACTCATAGTTCACGATCCAGAGCGCGTCAAATTAAATCCGGCAAGTGGCGCCCGAGGGATCTCAGTGACTCGTGCGAAAAATGGACGAAGAATCCTCAGAACGGCTACCATCGGCATATAAAGCCGCGACCGGTGGTCGCGCCTGGACATAAAGCCGCGACCGGTGGTCGCGCCTTGGCACCGCGGGCACGGTGCGCCGGCCCACCAATGCGCGACCACCGGTCGCGGCTTTGTGATGCGAAGCCCAGCAAAACTACCCCAAAGCTCCTGCTTGGCCCAGTTGCCCACCAGTTTGGGGGGAAATCCGGGTGGAAAATCGGTTTCATTGGTCTTTGGACGAGCCGATTGGCCATTGCAAAAGGACGGCCGGGTGGTAAACTGACATCTTGCGTTTGGTTCTGACACGTTAACGTAGGAAGGGTTCTAGTAGACACGGCGGGAGGATTGTGCTTCTCAGCAAGCATCCCGAGCCCAGCCGAGGTGGAGCAGTCGCGGTAGCAGATGACCATTACCAGAGAGCGGAAAACGGAGTTGATTGGGGATTTTCGGCGGAGCGAGGATGATACCGGCTCCCCAGAGGTCCAAATCGCCATTCTGACGTCCCGGATCAGTGGGCTGACCGAGCACTTGCGGGAACACAAGAGGGACTTCGCCTGTCGGCGGGGCCTGCTGATGCTGGTAAGTCGCCGTCGGCGCTTGTTGGATTATCTCAAGAGAGTTAATCCGCAGCGTTACCTCGACATCATTCGACGACTCGACATCCGTAAGTAGCAAGCGGTCGATTCGTCCTCTCTCACCTTTGCGGTCGGCTCGTGAGGAATCGTGAGTTCGACCCGGCTAGCTCAGCTAGCATTTAGGAAAACGTGATATGCTCTGGAAATCGGGACTCGGGGCTCGGGATTCGGGGCGGGCGGAGGTTTAGTCCAGTGCACGAGCCCCGAATCCCGAGTCCCTGGCCCTGGAGCGTTTTTGCCTGAAATCGGAGAATCCATTTACCGTTTGAGTAACCAAGTGAAGGTTTAGGAGTGAAAATTGAAAGTACGAGTTGAAAAACAGATTGGATTAGGAACATTTTCCATCGAAGCTGGAGAACTTGCCAAGCAGGCGGCCGGCAGTTGCCTGGTTCAGTACGGCAATACGGTCGTGTTGTGTGCGGCGGCGACCGGGCCGCCGCGGGTGGGAATTGATTTCTTTCCGCTAACCTGCGACTACCGAGAGCGGGTGGCGGCGGCCGGGAAATTCCCCGGCGGATTCATCAAGCGCGAAGGCCGGCCCACTGTTAAGGAAACCTTGACCGCCCGGCTGATCGACCGACCCATTCGACCCTTGTTCCCCGACTGGTTCAACGACGAGGTCCAGGTATTGACCTTCGTGATGGCCAGCGACCGGCAGAACGACGGCGACGTGCTGGCGATGAACGGGGCCTCGGCCGCATTGGCGCTCTCGCCGTTGCCGTTTAGGGGCCCGATTGCCTCAGTGCGGATGGGATACGTCCACGGCGAGTTCGTGCCGTTCCCCACCCAGGATGCTCTGGAAGAAAGCGACCTGGACCTGATCGTCTCCGGTAATAAGGAGTCGATCCTGATGATCGAGGGCTTCGCCCGTGAAATGCCCGAGGACCGAATGGCCGAGGCCATTACGACGGCCCACCAGGTGATCCAGCAGCTTTGCGAGTTGCAGGAAGAACTGGTGGAGAAGATGGGCGTGGAAAAGGCCCAATACGAAGTGCCCGAGCCCGACGGCCTGTTCGAAAGGCTCAAGGACAGATACTACGATGCGCTCAGCGAGGCCGAGCGGACCGACGGCAAATTGGCCCGAGCGGAAGCCTGTGCAGCGCTCAGGGAACGGGTTACCACCGAGATGATTCCCGACCCGCAGGCCGAAGGCGCCATTGATCCGGCGGCACTAAGTTCCGCATGGCACGAACTGGAGCGCCGGGTCGTCCGCGACCAGATTCTCTCGGGAACCCGGCCCGGTGGCCGCGATGCCAAGTCGCTGCGCCCGATCGAGTGCAAAATCGACTTGTTGCCACGCGTCCACGGCTCGGCACTGTTCCAACGCGGCGAGACCCAGTCGCTGATCACTGTGACCTTAGGGACCGGTCGCGACGAGCAACGGGTGGACGGGCTGATCGAGGAGTATTCCAAGAAGTTCATGCTGCACTACTACTTCCCATCGTTCTCGGTGGGCGAGTGCCGGCCGATCCGCGGGCCGGGCCGGCGTGAGATCGGGCACGGAGCGCTGGCTGAACGCAGCATCAAGCCGGTCCTGCCGGACCCTGAGACCTTCCCCTACACCATCCGCATCATCTCCGACATCCTGGAATCGAACGGTTCCAGCTCGATGGCCAGTGTGTGCGGGGCCACGTTGGGGCTAATGGCTGCCGGCGTGCCGATAAGCAACCCCGTGGCCGGAATCTCCGTCGGACTGGTCAAGGAAGACGAGCGCTGGGTACTGCTGACCGACATCATCGGCGACGAGGACCATTTCGGCGACATGGACTTCAAGATCGCCGGGACCCAGAACGGGATCACCGGCATCCAGTTGGACCTGAAAATCGACGGCATCAGTGAGGAGGTCGTGCGTGCCACGCTGGTCCAATCTAGGGAAGCGCGGATCGAGATACTCCGCAATATGCTCACCACCATTGCTCGACCCAGGAAGGAAATCTCAAACTGGGCGCCGCGCCTGTTGCGCACCCACATCGACCCGGAGAAGATCGGACTGCTGATCGGGCCGGGCGGGAAAACCATCCGCGCCATCCAGGAAGCCACCGGCGCGTCGATCGATGTCGACGACGACGGCACGGTCACTGTCGCAAGCCATCTGGCCGAAGGGGCACAAGAGGCGCTCAGTCGAATCGAGGCGATGACCGCGTCGGTCGAAATCGGCAGAATCTACGACGGCCGGGTGACCAGCGTGAAGGATTTCGGCGCCTTTATCGAGATCCTGCCCGGCAAAGACGGGCTGTGCCATATCAGCGAGCTGTCCGACGGGTACGTCTCCAGCGTGGCCGACGTCTGCAAGGTGGGCGATGAAATGCAGGTCAAGGTGATCGCCATCGACGACCAGGATCGCGTTAAGCTCAGCCGGCGGGTCGCAATAAAGGAGCTGACCGAAAAGAGTCCCGCCGGCGGAGGCGATGGCAGGTGAGCGACAGGGATCTACCGTTTAGCCGCCGGGCTTGCCCGGCGCGTTGGCTGGTCTGGTATCAATACACGCCCGACCGCAAACGCGCCGGGCAAGCCCGGCGGCTAAACGACTATTGGGAATGCCTATGTCTTCACCACCCACGGCCACTGCTAATGAAGTCAACCAGAAACTGGTCGAAGGGTACACGGAGATCGCCCGGCTGGCCGGTGCGCTGGCTCACGAGATTAAGAACCCGCTGTCGACCATCCGGTTGAACATGGAGTTGCTGGCCGAGGACTTCGACCAGGCCGATTCGCTGCGCGAGCGTCGGGCACTGAAGAAGGTAGACCTGGTCCAGCGGGAGTGCCAGCGATTGCAGGACCTGTTGGACGACTTCCTGAACTTCGCCAAGGTCCGTCGCTTGAAGCTGCAACCGAGCGAACTGAACGGGCAGGTCAAACAGGTGCTCGACTTCTTTCGCCCCAAGGCTGCCAAGACCCGCATCGAAGTCGTCGACTACCTGGCCAGCAGCCTGCCCACCGTGCTGCTGGACCGCGAGGCCTTCCACGCGGCCCTGCTAAACCTGGTGCTCAACGCCGAGCAAGCGATGCCCGATGGCGGTCAGTTAGTCGTCCGCACCTACGGCACCGCCGATGGCGTAGCACTGGACCTGATCGACACCGGCTGCGGGATGGACGAGAAGACACGCCGTCAGATATTCAACGCCTTCTTCTCCACCAAGCGAGGCGGCTCAGGCCTGGGCCTGCCCACCGCACGGAAGATCATCGAGGCTCACGGCGGCCAGATCACCCTGCAAAGCGAGCCCGGCCGCGGCTCCCAGTTCACCGTCAAGCTGCCCGTCCCAGCACGACTGCCCGCCAGTCTGACCGACCGCTGAATTGAAGTGTGTTAACCGTGCCGATTTTTCGCCACCTTTAGGCCCCCAATTAACCGCACCAAGCCGCAAGTGGGTTTTCTTAACTGGTTGCCTTAAAAGCACTTAGCTCGCTTCACACCTCGACTTTGCGGCTCGACGTACATCAGAACGGAACCCAAGAATTTCGCCGTAAGTCGAAGTACCACAAAGGGTTACATTGTTGGACAGGTTTTGGGGATTCGGGGACATGCTGGCGACCGGTGTCGTTAAACTGGGGGAACGAAGAAGATTGGGATCTGGATTGTAGTCCGCAAGTGGTGCCACCAACGGGTGGAAGGCTTGGCAAGTTACAAACCCCGACGCTGGCGGGACCCGAGCGTTTCAAAAAAAAACGCCAACAGTGGGCTGCCATGGCGTAAAGGATTACTTTATTAGCGGGTGGGCGGGTTGACGTAGCCGCCAGGTGGTATTTTCGTCGCCCTCTGTGGCGCCTGAAGACTCCGCCGCCGGTCTACCGGGCTCGGGCTTACGCTGCCGGTGTACGGCCCAACGCGGCGCGTTTCGACGGTCTTACCACGACCGACCCGAAGTTTTTCGGGCCGGCCCTGCCGGTATACGCACCGGGGACTTACGTTTCATCAGTCGATACAGCCGAATCCCAAAGATAGCCGACACCTGGCCCCGGGCCTTACAGTTGCCGTGCGGAAAGCCAGTGGTTTTTCTTACGTCTTGGCAGGACTTACAGCGGCCGGTCCAAGATGAGCTGACCAGCCCTGCCTAGCCTACCGCCACCAGTGTTACTCCACGTCGGTCTTACACCAGCCGGTCTATGTGGCCCGAGCCAACGCCCAGGCCCGCCAGGATACGGCTCAACATACCAGACCAGTGTACAGATGTCAAGTACACTTTTCGGCCAGTCCCAGGGGCGAGGGACGAGGGATCAAGGGCGAGGGAGCTACCCGGTGTGCCACTGTTTCGCAGAAGCAGTGCCGCAATAGGCCTGCGGGTTCGATGGGCCACTGCTTCTGCGAAGCAGTGCCACACTTCCAATCACGGGCACCCGCCCTACGCCGGTATCGACTCGCGTTGCATCTCGACCTTCGACACGCGGAATCCGGCCCGCTCGATGTCGGCTATCGCGGAAGAGATGGCCACCTGCAGCAACTCTGCGTTTCGCTCGAAGAGCAGTTCCATGCCGCTGGCATGACCTCGGATCGATGCGTCAGTGCATCCGGCGCTGCCCAGCGCATCGGTCGCATCGAGGATTTCATCATGTGTCATCGCCGGAGCGGACACGATT
>JAUWHT010000134.1 GCA_030605745.1 Pirellulales bacterium
CTGACCTTCACCGTGCTTGGGCTCTCCGCTTTTGTCAACAACATCCCCGTGGTGGCCATGTTTGTGCCCGTCGTGCTCGACTGGTGCCGCCGCCGCGGGGTATCCCCGTCCCGGTTGCTGATCCCGGTGAGCTACCTGGCCATCATGGGCGGCAACTGCACGCTGATCGGCACCAGTACGAACATCGTTGTCAACGGCCTGATGAACGAGGAGCGACGGATCGACCAGGGCGAAGGCCAATACACGGCGGAGTTCCGCGAGCAGTTGCGGGGTATGACGCTGTTCGAGATCGGCCGGGTGGGGTTGCCGTGTGCACTGGTCGGCGCCGCATATCTGTTGCTCGTCGGCCGTCGCCTGTTACCCGATCGCACCGAACTGGTCGAGCAACTCGACGAGCAGCGGCGCGAGTACCTGGTCGAGATGCTGGTCCAGCCCGACTGCCGGCTGATCGGCAAGACGGTGGAAGCGGCCGGCTTGCGGCACCTGCGGGGGTTGTTCCTGGTCGAGATCGACCGCGAGGAAGAGGTAATTACGCCGGTCACGCCCGACGACCTGATTCACGCCGGCGACCGGCTGATCTTCACGGGCGTGGTGACCACGATCGTCGATCTGGAGAAGATACCCGGTCTGGTGCCGGCGGCCGACATGACCTACGAGATCCACCCGCAGCGGCGGCAGTTGCGCCACCTCTCCGAGGCCGTGCTGTCCGGTTCGTCGCCGTTGATCGGCACGACGATTCGCCGGGCAGGATTCCGTCAGCGTTACAACGCGGCGGTGGTAGCCGTTCACCGCAACGGTGAGCGGCTGCCCAGCAAGATCGGCGATATCGCCCTGCAAGCCGGCGACACGCTCCTGTTGCAGACCCGGACCGGGTTCACCAGCCGCTTCCGCCATAGTCGCGATTTCTACCTGGTCGCCGACGTAGAAGGTTCCGAGCCGCGGCGGCACAATCGGGCTTGGGCTGCGGTGGTCCTGATGGCCGCCTTGATCCTCTGGCTAAGCGCCACAAGCTGGATCGGCCAGGACAGCCTGCTGGCCGGCCTCGGATCCACCGCCGTGGCAGGGATGGCGATCGCCGGCCTGATGATCGCATGCCGCTGCCTGCCGGTGGCCGAGGCCCGCTCGGCGATCGATCTGCAAGTGCTGCTGACCATCGCGGCGGCCCTGGGCCTCGGCCGCGCACTGACCGAAAGCGGCGCCGCCCGGACGATCGGCGAACTGCTGGTCGAAAACGTCGGCAGCCATCCGTACGTCCTGCTGGTGGTGCTCTACCTGTTAACGGTAGTCTTCACCGAACTGATTACCAACAACGCGGTAGCGGCCATGTTGTTCCCGTTTGCCGTGGCAGTAGCCGCCGCCGCCGGACTAAGTCCACGTCCGTTCGTCATGGTCATCGCCATCGCCGCCTCACTCAGCTTCGTCACACCCATCGGATACCAGACAAACCTGATGGTAATGGGCCCCGGCGGATACCAGCCCCGCGACTACCTACGGGCCGGCTGGCCGCTGGCCCTGCTGCTGGGCCTGACCGCCCTACTGCTGATCCCGCTGGCCTGGCCATTTGTGCTCTAAGGCAACTCGCAAGAATTAGTATACCAGCGATTTACTCTTGACAATGAATATCGAATATCGAACAAAGAATGTTGAAGTACGAAGTGCCGTCGCAGTTTCGCCTTCTGCTCGATTTCATCCTTCGACATTCTTTGTTCGATATTCGATATTCGCGTTGACCCGGTATATTGTTTTCTGCGAGTTGCCTAATATGTACCTCCACCCTTGCCACAACCCTGTCAGCCGGCTAGAATCAAGGCGGTTGTGGATTGGAGGATTGACATGATGCACATTGAAGCCACAGGAAACTTTGCAATGACAACTCTATTTGTTCTGTTTGCTTTGTCGAGCACCTCTCTGGCCGCACCAGGGGAAGGTTTGGTGGGGCACTGGAAGCTCGTCGACGATTGCCGGGACTTCTCCGGTCGGGGGAACGATGCCGTCAATCACGGCGTCGAACTGGCCGGCCCCGACGGCGCGGTGTTCGACGGAATTAAAGCCTACCTCGAAGTGCCCGACTCGGATTCCCTCCGCTTGGGTACCGGAGACTACTCGATTGCCGTTTGGGTCCACACCAAGGCGGAATTGGACGACGTGCTGGGCGATATCCTCAGCAAGTACGATCCGGCCACCCGCACCGGCGTCACGCTGAGCATCATGAACTACGCCGGCGTGACCTCCGCGCAGTCGAATTACCGGAACCTGCTGTTCGGCATCGACGCCGGCCGGATCGATCCGGAGTGGACCGACTGCGGCCGGCCGGGGAACAACTTCTACGTCAACGCACTGGCCGTCTACGACGGCAACCTCTACGCGGCCACCTGGGAACCCGGCCAGGGCGAAACCGGCCATGTCTATCGTTACGAAGGCGGCGCCAAGTGGACCGATTGCGGCAGCCCCGACATCTGTAACGCGGTCAACCCGCTGGCCGTCTTCGAAGGAAAACTCTACGCTGGCGTGCAATACTACAGTGGCGGCGGTTCCGCGCTACCGCTGTCGCCGAACAAGAACTTCGGCGGAACCGTCTATCGATACGAGGGTGGAACCGAATGGACCAACTGTGGAAAAGTGGCCGATGTGCGCAGCATCAGCGGGTTGGCCGTCTTCCGCGGCAAGTTGTACGCCGGCACGGGTTGTACAGGCAGTTGGAGAGACAAACCACGCACTAGAGGAATGTACCGCTATGATGGTGGACAGAAATGGACCTCCTGCGGTTGTCCCGGCTTGCGGGTGGTGCACCTGGCGGTCCACAACGGCAACCTCTACGGACTGAGCTACGACGGCGGCGGGTTCTTCCGCTACGATGGTGGAACCGACTGGACCCGGCTTGGCCCTGTTCCCAACACCAGCCAGGTCTACACCTTCGGCGTCTATCAGGGTGAGGTCCACGTCGGCACCTGGCCGACCGGCTCGGTCTTTCGGTACGACGGGCCGCAGAAGTGGACGCACCGAGGCCGGCTGGGCCAGGAGAAAGAAGTCATGGCCATGGCCGTTTACAACGGGAAACTGTACGCCGGCACGCTGCCGCTGGCGCAAGTCTACCGCTACGACGGGAACACCACCTGGACTTGCACCGGGCAACTCGACACCACGCCCGACGTAAGGTTCCGCCGCGCATGGTCGATGGCCGTCTACAAGGGGAAGCTCTTCTGCGGGACCCTGCCCTCCGGACACGTCTATTCATTGGAAGCCGGCAAGAGCGTGACCCACGATCGGGAACTGGCCCCCGGCTGGCGGCACGTGGCGGCTGTCAAAGCGGGCGGCCGGCTCAAGCTCTACGTAGATGGAAAGTTGGTCGCCGCAAGTTCGGCCTTCAACCGGGCCGATTACAACCTCGACAACCAGCAGCCCTTGAAAATCGGTTTCGGCCAGCACGACTACTTCAACGGTAAGCTGAGGGACCTGCGCATCTACAACCGCGCCCTGGATGAGGCCGATATCTTCACGCTTTCCAAGCAGGCCGCCACTCGGTAAAATGATGGGTCTGACCGCGTTACTGCTGATCCCGTTGGCCTGGCCGTTTGCGATATGATATCCAGCAGTTTTGCTTCGACAGTGTCGGTCGGCTAGAATAAAGGCGGTTTTAAGTTGGAGAATCGACATGACGCACATTGAACTGAAATCGAGGGTAGGGCCGGACGGCATACTGAAATTCGCCATTCCGGTCGGCATCTCGGACGCCAATCGTGAGGTTAAGATCACGGTAGAACCGCTGGAGCCGATCGCCCAACAGCCACTGTTGGCCGCCGACGATTGGAAGCGATCCATCGAAGAACTGGCAGGAAGCATTTCCGATCCCACGTTCAAGCGACACGAGCAAGGCGAATATGAGCAACGAGGGGAGATGTTTCGTTGACTCACCTCCTTCACCATGGGAAATTACCATGAAAACAAAGACTGTCAATATCTCGTTCCAAGATTCACTTCTGTCGGCGATAGATCGTCTGGCCCGCAGAGAATCGCGGTCTCGTTCCGAACTGGTGCGTGAAGCGGTAAGGCTGTACATGGCAAGGCGCGATCGGTGGAGCCGAATTTTTGCCTTGACGAAGAAACGAACGGCCGGCTCCACCCTTTCAGAAACAGATGTGCTCGATGAAATCCAAGCCTACAGGAGTTCCGGTACTTACTCGGTAGTGTATCTCCAAACAGAAAAGGGCTGCGGAGCATGAGAGTACATTCGCTTATGGCACTGAACTCGGCGCTGGCGTGGATGGGCCTGTTAACGGCCGAGATACATGCGGGACTGTTGACCATCGAGCAGGCGACGGACATTTCGAAGAAGACAGGGCGTCCGATCCTTGCGGTGGCCGGCTCGGCGAGGTGAGGCCCGTGCAAGGTGCTGATCGATCGGTTGAATGGCGACCTTTCGATCCAGGCGCTGGCGACACAGTTTGTGCCGCTTAAGGTTGAAACCAAGGACGAGCACTGGCGGCAATGGGCCAGCAAATACCGTCATGAAGGAAGGGGCATCCCCATCATCTATGTGATCCGCGCCGACGGCGAGATGATGTATGGCAAGGCGGGTGCAATTCTCGGCGACGCGCTGCCGCAGTTCATGGCCATGCAACTCAATCAGGCCGGCCGAAGCCCTCGACCGCGCCAGGATGTACGCCAGGATGCCCACCCGCAAGAAGCGGGCGGTTACTGCGCTGGAACTCGTTGTGTCGCGCTATCCCAACACGCCTGCGGCGGAGTTGGCCCGGGAGAAAATCGAGGAACTCACCGGAACCTCTCCCGCCGCCGACCATAAGCAGAAAAGAGCAGGTTCCAGGACTTGGACCGACCGTACCGGGAAGTTCCAAACTGAAGCTGCGATCGTTGCCTACAAGACCGGGTGGGTGAAGCTCAAAATAAAAAAAGGGGACACGTTCATCACCCTCCCTCTCAAAAAACTGGCCAAGTCCGACCGGGACTACGTGAAGCAGTGGCTGGCCGATAAGGAAAAGCAGCGACAGCGGTGAGCGTTGCAGAGCGTTGGGGTCAGGCCAGCATCAGTCATTAGTGTATGACTTCCGGAATACCTTTGTCCCCGGAATACCCCCTCCTCCGTCCCCTACGCCGGTATCGACTCGCGTTGCATCTCGACCTTCGACACGCGGAATCCGGCCCGCTCGATGTCGGCTATCGCGGAAGAGATGGCCGCCTGTAGCAACTCTGCGTTTCGCTCGAAGAGCAGTTCCATGCCGCTGGCATGACCTCGGATCGATGCGTCAGTGCATCCGGCGCTGCCCAGCGCATCGGTCGCATCGAGGATTTCATCATGTGTCATCGCCGGAGCGGACACGATT
>JAUWHT010000060.1 GCA_030605745.1 Pirellulales bacterium
TTCGCCCGGTCTCGACGGGCAAGTCGCTGTTTCCATCAGCGTGGCACTCATGATGTGCCACGAAATACCCAAAATCGCCAACCGCCGCTACGTCAGTTTCCCCTGTAACCCCACCAACGCACGGGTTCGACGAACGCTTACCAAATACGCAGAATTCGGATGAACCGGAAAAAAGCATAAATCGTCAACAAAAGGCTCCCAACACCTTTTGCTCAATGAACCTGCTGGCGCGTGCTGCGATGCCGGGGCTTTGGCTCTCGCGGGGACCGGCAACGTTGAGGATTTCGACTCGGTGGCGCCGCAACCAGTCGTGGATTCCCTCCGGCGATTGCGGATCATCCAAGTCGACCACCAGGCAGGGCCGGCGGTGCTGCTCGGCCAGGTGAAGGGTCAATTCGGTGCCGCCGCTCACCGGGCCGCGGCAGAGGATCAGCGTGGCGTTGCTATCGACCACATTCTGCTCAGTCCGCATCTGGTACTCGGGCGAGTCGGTCTCGCGCAACTGGTAGCGATCGGGAACCCGGCCATCTTCGGCCAGCCGGCCGCGAGGGCACCAACCGCCATGGGCAATCCCCAGCGCGATTGCCGCATCCAGCGCACCACGGTCTACCCCGGTTTGCCCGCCCGATATGATCTTCATCGGTAGCAGCCTGTTGAAAAAGTCGTGTGCCACTGCTTGCCGCAGGCAAGCAGTGCTGCGGAAACTCCCGGGAAAACACTGCTTCTGACGAAGCAGTGGCACACATCCTCGGCAATAATCGTTGGGTTTTCGACAGGCTGCTACCGCCGATACGGCGAGCTTGGGAGTGGCCGGCGGGTGACCGTGTCGGCCGATTCGCCGTCCGGCAGGACCAGTTGCAGGCCCGGGGTAAGGTAGTCGTAGTCTTCACCCAACAGCTCGCGGTTGAGTTGGTATATCTCGACCCAGCGCGAGGCTTTGCCCAACTCGTAGCGGGCGATGTCGAACAGGTTATCGCCTTCTTCGACCACGTAGGTTCGCCCGCCGGTGTACTGGCCGCGTGTGCTGACGGCCGATGCACGGCGGCGGATCATCTCGCGGCGGCTGGCCTTCGGACAGAGCCCCGGGTAGGTCTTCTCGAGTTGCTCGATGCTGGGGGCCGAGATCACATCGCCCACCACCAGCCGGTCTTCCTGCGTAACCCGGCCGCGGTTGTGTTCCGCCAGGGCCTTGAAATACACTCCGCACCCGTACAGCTTTTCCGAGATGATCCAGTAACTATCGTTCGGCTGGACCTGGTACTCGCCGTCCTCCAGCGCAACGTCTGCGTTGCCGAACTGCGAGCCGGCTATGGCGCTGGTGTTGGAAGTTGAATACTGCCCGACGGGGCTGGTCGGCGTGGGCACTTCCAGCGTGTTCGGCGCCCGATCGAACTGCCCGTCGGCGCTCGGCATCTGGCGGATCGGGTTACTGAACGGTTTGGCCGTCCGTCTGGCTTCGGCCGAGTCCGACATGCTGCCGCCGGATTTCCAGGTGCCCGATGCCGATGTGGACTGCTGCGGAGTGCCGTAACGGTCATACGGATCGGCCGAGACCGGCGCCGGCGGGTTGGGCATAAATGAGGGCGGCGAGACCTCGATCGTGTTGGGGGTCGGGCTCGCCGTCGCAGTCCGGCTGTCGGAGACCACGCGGAATTGGTCGATCTCGTCCGGCGATTGTTTCGGCATCTTGCGCGAGATCGCCTTGGCCGCAACCACCGTCGGCTTGCTGGTGCCGGCTTCCGCCGTCTTGGCCTTTAGCTGCCGGCTGGTCGGGTTACTCCTGGCCCCAGAAGTACCCTTGACCTTTTCTGCCGAGGCAGACGCCTGGGGCGGTTCCGCCGGGCCGCTCAAACGTCTGGCCAGGACCACGCCGAACGTGATCAACAAGATCAGAATGACCGCCAGCCCGACTTTCGCTTCCTTGCCCATGCTTAAGCCTCCTTGCTGAAGTGATGGGTGAGAGTTTTCAGTGTATGGTGGGTGCTTGCACCCACACGTCTAAACGACCACGAAAGGGCCACAAGTTCGTGTGGGTGCAAGCACCCACCCTACGCCTTAGGTTTTTTCCGCGATTCGGAGTTTTGCGCTGCGGGCTCGGGGGTTCCGGGCAACTTCCTCCGCCTCGGGACGAACCGGCCGGGTGGTTAACACCCGGAGCCGCCGGTCGTCGCGGAACGCCTGTTTCACTCGGCGATCCTCCAACGAGTGAAAGCTGATCACCGCCAGACGTGCCTGCGGGTGCAGGCAGTCGGGTATCCGACGCAAGGCGACGTCCAGTGATTTCAATTCGTCGTTAACTGCGATCCGCAGTGCCTGAAAAGTCCGTGTAGCCGGGTCAATCCGCCGGCCGCCGGCTGAACGTGGGACACAATGCCGAACCAAGTCGGCCAGTTCCGCCGCCGTCTCGATCGGTTTCTCGCGCCGCCGCCGAACGATCGCTCGTGCGATGCGACGACTGTATCGTTCCTCCCCGTATTGGTGGATCAATTCCGCCAGCCGCTCGGTACTCAACCGGTTCACCAGCCTCCGGGCAGGCTCGCCGGAGCACGGATCGAACCGCAGGTCCAGCGGCCCTTCGGACGCAAAACTAAAACCCCGCTCCGGGTCGGCCAGTTGATCGCTCGAAACACCCAAGTCCAACAGCACTCCGTTAACTGCCGTGATTTCCAGTTGCCCGAGCAGCTCGGGCAGTTCACAAAAGTCCGCCTGGACCAGCTTCACCGGCATCCCAGCCAGGCTCCGCCCGGCCGCAGCGATTGCCGCCGGATCGCGGTCTACGGCAATCACCAGGCCTTGCAGTCCCACCCGCTCGGCCAGCAGCCGCGTGTGCCCGCCTCCGCCGACGGTCCCGTCGACCATCACTGCGCCGCCGCGCGGGTCTAGCCACTCGACGACCTGATCCAGCATGACGGGCACGTGGGCCGGTAACGGCTCGGTCATGAACTTTGTCAATCAGTTTAGCCGCCGGGCTTGCCCGGCGCGTGGTTGGGGTGGCAGTTTAACTGCCACCCCAACCGAGACGGCCAATTCGCTTCGACGCCAACGCGCTGGGCAAGCCCGATTTTCCGCAGGTTGGTGTAACGGCTAAGTAGAGTAGTTGTTTGATTGGGTTAGAGTCTATCGTTGTAACTTCTGCGCGCCGTGCGCGCATCTTGTACAGTACTTGTTCACCACACTAT